>CAJUTJ010000160.1 GCA_910589655.1 uncultured Acetatifactor sp.
CATACCTGACATACCAATCATTTCCTTTCAAGAAGTATAGAAATAATTGTACACGATTGTGCGGGGATTGTCAGTTACTAAATATAATATATCAGATTTTTTCTTTGGCGGATAGACATAAAATCGTGCGTTTACCGTGTTACTTTTGAAACCTTGTCTATATCATTTTCATTTATTTGGGGAATTTCTAAAATTTTTCTCATACACAGTACCTCCTATCGCCCCTGATTTATACATTCAATTATAAAATCTTTACCTGCCATTAACAAGATATATAATATGTATTTTTTATGGGTACACAATTCTGAAAAGGGAGATGAAGAATATATCGGGCGTGAAGCATATGCCTCATATATTTGTGTTATAAGCCTTTCCGGGTATTGCGGAGCAGAAGGACCGGCACCAAATCCACGTTATAAATGGAGTTTTTCAGAACCGGGAACTTCCTGAGGAAAGCTGAAGATTTCCCGCTGATTTGCAAGCTGCATCCGGCAGGTCTTCGGAAAAGCCATTCCCTTTGGGGGGGCAGCCGTCAGTCCGCGAGAAGCAATGGACGAATCCGGCTCACTTAGACTTTTTCAGTGCTCTCCCCGCCCGCCGGGGATTCTAAACCCAAACTCCATATATTTCTTGACGTGCCGTCGCCTGCCGGAAAGCCGAATTGACAGCCGTCCCGCTCTTCCGATTTTTCTTCTCAAACGCAACAATCCTTGAAACTGGTTGAAAGTGTTGCTATAATAGAGACAACATTTTCTACAAGGAGGCGGGTTAATATATGGATAATAACTCCATAGAAGTGTACGGAGGGATTTTCAAGTCTTTGCAGGATGCTGAAGAATTTATGAAGATTGTCGATGGAACGCCGCAGCGATTTTATAGGGAACTTTATCTTCAAGGTGAGTTTAAAGGACAGATTGAGGTAAAATTTTTCGATAAGATGACCAATAAAGCGGAAGAATTGTATCAGGACTTTCCCTATGGAGATGTAATCGTAGAGGGGCTGCAAGCTCGATGTTCGAGCAAACTTAAGCGTCGGGTCAATACCGCAATTGTCATCTATGATTTCTATTTAAGCGGCCATTTTACCGGGCATCTTTTAGGCACTATGAAAGAAAAAAAGACAGATGAATTTTACATTTTCAATGTTGATACTATTTATCCCTATAAAGATATTTCTTGAGGGCATCATTTGACTATGGATAAAAATGCTTGTTGGGGAGCCTCCCTAACAAGCATTTTTTGTACCAGTGCCCGTGCCATTGGTATCTCAGGGATATGTGACGGATGAAGAACTGGAGCAGATACTCAATGTTATTGACACCTCCAACGGCATTGGAAAGCGATACAAAGCCATCATTCACTCCGCAGCAGCCGCCGGACTGCGAACCTGTGACCTGATTCGGATGAAGCTGGCAGACATTGACCGGCGTAAAGGGAGATCAGGCTTGTACAGAAAAGGACCGGACGGTCTGCTTTTGACCATTGCCGTTGATGGGGTTGATTGTAGGCAGAGGCAGAATGGATAGAAGATAAAGGAACTGATTTTATCACGGGGATGGATTAGTGATGAAGAAAAGAACGATCATTATTTCAGGCATTGCAGGAATTTTTATTTTAGGGCTGTGTACAAAATTTGCCGCTAATAGCAAGGATACAGCTGTAATTGAAATTGCTGCTAATAGCAGGGATACAGCTGTAATTGAAATTGCTGCTAATAGCAGGGATGCAACTGCAATTGAAATTGCCGCTGTGGAGGAGAGGGTAGTTTCTGATGAGCTGAATAAGTGGGCCGGGCAAGAGACGACAGAACCGGAATCATCAGGGGAAGTACGACCGGAGAGTGAGAAGCCGGAAAGGATGGAGCCCCAAATGGCACAGGCAGTAAAGGAGCCGGAGAGACAGAATAAGATTACAATTCCTATGATAGTAGATTTTGTAAAACCAATAGTAAAATTGAACGGTGAAGAGGGGATACTGGAATTTGCTTGGGATAATGCCTGTATCCGGGTCGATGCAGACACCTTGCTTTTGGTCTGTGACTGTTACTTTTCAGAGGAAAAGCTGCAGCAGAAGATTTTTTTTCTGGCTGAAGCCCCGGATTTTACGCTTCGGGAGGTTTTCAGGCAGGATTCCAAAATCTGGGAGGAGGAGTTAAAGTGGCCAGAGTGTCTGGAATGGCGAATGGGGCATCCTCACTCTGTAGATGGAGGTTATATCTATGAGTTAGATGGGATATTGTATTTTTTGAGCAAGGATTTTAAAGAAGCATCCCCACTCTGTGATCTCCGTCAGCTTATGGGGGATTTCTATTTCTTTTCTCCTGCAACATCCGATAGCTGCGATGTGACAGCGGATGCTTCAAGAATGCTTGTTTGTACGGATGAGGGGCTTTATGAATATAATTTGGAGAACGGAGAGCGGACACTGTTAGAACCGGCTTTCTTTGCTCCTTATAAAATGAGCGGGGATGACTGTTCATGTGGAGGTGATTTTATATTTTCCGGCCCTGCGAGGGTAGAATATGGGCCTGATGGAAAAAGCTATGCGTTTTTAATTGGAACGGAAGAAGCGTCTTGGGGAGATATCAGCGGAGCTGTTCTGCGCTCAGGAGAAGGGGAAACCTTGTATCAATTGTATCAAACGGAAACAGAATTTGTGCATGATTTCAAATGGGTGGAATTAGAAGATGCAACCTATTTCGTTGTCTTTTATAGCCAATATGATGGCGAAAGGAATTACTATTTGATGGACCGAGTGAATGTAAATACCGGGGAAATGATGACGTTTGAAGTGCCGGTTGAGGTATATTGGGGAACGGATGGTTGTGTTGCTGTTGGCTTTTTAGATGCGGACAATCTTATTTATTTCAATGACTCAGTTGAAGTTTACCGGCTGTCTTCCGGAGAACGACGGAATTTAGAGGTTACGGAAGAAATGGATTGGGAAATCATGGTGCTTGACGTGGGCGGTTATGAGGCACATCCTGTAAGGTATCCGAAATAAGAAAAGCGGAAGCCGATTGCCGTTGATGGGGAGCGTGACATTGTGATACAATCAGGCAGAAATCAGTGCGGAGACAAGTGTCATTTTTGGCAAAAAAGTACATTGCATTTTTGGCGGGAAGCGAATATACTCTCTATGGCGCAGGCAAATACCTGCAGCAGGCTGTGTGGTCAAATTCCGACGCAGTAAAGATGGATGTCTTTTAAGGCATTTATTATGGCCTTCGCGGCATTTGCCAAGATGAATAAGGAACCCATGGTTTCTTACCGATCCCCTTGGCTTATTACCCGGAGGATGAAATCAGGCCAAAAGGAGATTACGACAATGACCAAGGATATGACAAAAGGCTCCCCGATGAAGCTGATATTGGGCTTTTCCATCCCTCTGTTCTTCGGGTTTCTGTTTCAACAGTTTTACAGTATGGTGGATACCCTGATTGTGGGACGTTTTCTGGGAAAAGAAAATCTGGCGGCAGTGGGCGCTACCGGTTCCGTAAATTTTTTGATTATCGGTTTCTGCATGGGGATATGCAGCGGCTTTGCCATTCCTGTCTCCCATAAATTCGGGGCAGGAGATCCGAAAGGAATGCGCAGAATTGTTGCGAACTGTGTCTGGCTGTCGGCGGTATTTGCCGTTGGCATGACATTGCTGACGACTTTGCTGTGCCGTCCGATTCTGGTGATGATGAAGACGCCGGACAATATATTAGAGGCATCCTATGCTTATATCTGGATTATTTTCCTCGGTATTCCGGCTACCTTTTTATACAATATGACTTCCGGCGTTATTCGTGCGCTGGGAGACAGCAGGACGCCGGTTATTTTCCTGCTGTTGTCCTCTTTTTTGAATATCGGATTGGATTTATTTTTCATTATAAATCTGCAATGGGGCGTACAGGGAGCAGCATGGGCTACTGTCATTTCACAGGGGGTATCCGGGGTGTGTTGTCTGCTTTTTATTGTTAAAAAATTTGATATCTTGCGGATAGAGCGGGATGAGTGGAGGCCGGATAAACATTTGATGGGAACTCTCTGCGGAATGGGGGTGCCCATGGGGTTACAGTATTCCATCACTGCCATCGGCAGTGTGATTCTGCAGAGCGCTACCAATACTTTGGGATCCGATTCGGTGGCGGCAGTGACGGCGGCAGGCCGCATCAGCGGGTTCCTTGCCTGTCCCTTTGACGCTATGGGCTCCACCATGGCGACCTACGGCGGACAAAATATCGGAGCGGGAAGGCTGGACCGCATCAGCAAGGGATTGAAATCCTGTGTGCTGCTGGGAGCGGGATATTCGGTGGTGGCGGTGGCAGTCAGCATTTTTTTGGGAGAGCCTCTTGCCACGCTGTTTCTGGATGTGTCGGAGACTGCCATTATCGGCAATGTGCGGTTTTTCCTGATTGTGAACACGGTATTTTACTTTCCCTTGGCACTGGTGAATATTATCCGTTTCCTGATTCAGGGAATGGGATTCCCCACTTTTGCAATTCTGGCAGGTGTGTTCGAGATGCTGGCGAGAGCCATGGCGGGATTTGTATTGGTTCCCCTGATCGGCTTTACGGGAGTGGCTCTGGGAAGCCCCATTGCGTGGATTTTGGCGGATGCCTTTTTGATTCCCGCATATTTCCATGTTATGAAATCAAAATTCCCCCATCAAAAAAGTGACACGCACAGTGAAGAATCAGTATAATAGGTTACTGGTCACGGAGTGAACAGTAACACTATAATAGAGCAAATTTGCGGCAAAATCAGAATCGCTGTTTCTATTATTTGTGGTCTGTGATATACTTGACATGCCGGAACGTTTCTACAGTAAACCCCCATGCAACGGGCTGCCCCGCCTTGCATGAAAGTCGGGGGTTTACTGTGAAGATGCACACAAACCGCAAGGGCACGCGGTTTGGCGCACGGCAGTCTCGGGATTTCGTGCAAGGGAGCACGAAACGCCTCGCGTTTTCCGCGGGCAAGGATTCATTACTTTCACAGTAAACCCCCATGCAACGGGCTGCCCCACCTTGCATGAAAGTCGGGGGTTTGCTGTGAAACAGATGCTGAAAGGGGATTTATTTCATGAGAGTTGATTTTATTATATGCAGTAACTCTGATCTATGGTTTAGCGAGTGCGAAAAATATATTGAGAATCTGATTGTTCCTGATGATGTTGAGATTTCCGTACTGGGCATTACAGAGGTCTCCGGTATGGCAGAAGGGTATGAACAGGGAAGGAATGCATCGACAGCCGATTATAAGGTATACCTTCATCAGGACGTATTTATTGTAAACAGGCATTTTATAGAGGATATTGATGCTGTTTTCCGCACCGATGACCGGATAGGCATTATCGGGATGCTTGGTAATGACGAGGTCAGAGATCAACGACTTTCATGGGATAAATGGAAATACGGAAAAGTAATCACCGGAAACGGCAGGGAACAGATGCTGGTGGACTACGGGGAGATTAGAGGACGGTATCGTGAAGTCGATTGTTTGGATGGTATGATTCTCGTTACCCGATATGATATCCCTTGGCGGGAGGATATTTTTATCAATTGGCATTTTTATGACAGGTCTATATGCTTGGAATATAAGAGGCGGGGGTATTTTTGCGTGGTTCCCCGTCAGGAGATGCCATGGTGTGTTCATGCCTGTGGTGTCGGCGGATTTGCCGGATGGAGTGACAGCCTGCAGGTTTATTTGGATGAATATAGGGACTTTTTTCAGGCAGACAAAGTGTTGGAGAACTCGAGCCTTCCGGACGGGGAGGCGCTGCAGCGTGCGGATCTGGCAGCAGACAAGCTGGAGGAGCTGATCGACTGCAGAGAGATGGACGGGGCGCTCAAGTTCATGGATGAGGCAGTGAGGAGCAATGCGTTTGAAATGAACAAGAGGCTTGTCTTTGCCGAAGGACTGCTGGAAATCTGGAAGAGGGGAGAGTACGGCTTGCTTTTTGCTGCGGGAGACCATGTCTCCGAGATGCGGTTGAAGTATGTAAGGGCATTTCTCCTGCTGCAGAGGAAGTGTTACGGCCTTTTTTTGGATGCGGAAGAGACCGGATTCCTGTCAAGGCTTGCGGGACGGGAAAAGGCAGTTATTATGAGGCGCGAACTGACGCTGCATGATCAAGCGGGGAGAGATGTGGGTCAAGTTGCGGAAATTTTGGTACAGATTGCACAAAAGGCGGGCGCTTTACTGAAAACATTGAGTGAGGATCAAAATGCGGATGTTGAAAGGGAAGCACTCGGGGCAGTGAGTCTGGGCGTCATGCTCGATGCGGTAGAATACATGATTCCCGCGTCTGTTTATGAGAAATACAGTGAATTTTTTGCCGCTTTTTGTGTGCGTTGCAAGCAGTGTGGGGATGGGGCTTTTCTGTCGGAAAATAAAAGGGAATTTATTTCGTCTCTGAAACTTTTCATAGAGTGTATGAAAGAGTTGGTGCACGGCTATACTTCTCAGATTAGAAAGTGTCCTTACTGTGGGAAGAGGGTGATCTATCAGCCTTTACTAAACTGCTACAAGGTGATGGCGGCGCGTTACAGATCGGCAGCACAGGGTAAAGGCGGGATTAGGAATGAGGAGGAGTATTCCTGCCCGAACTGTGGAGCCGGTGACAGTGACAAGCTTATTGTTTCCTTTTTGGCGAAGGAGGGCTTGCAGGAAGCGGCGGAAGGGTTGAAGCTGCTGCACATTGCCCCTGCCTCTGCCTCTGCCGTTTCCGGTTGGATAAATAGAAAATGCCCCCATATACAATATGACACCATGGATCCGTATACGGAACAGGAGGCTTTTCATTCCGATATTATGGATATGCACATGATTTCTGATGAAACCTATGATGTAATCATATGCTCCCATGTACCGGAGGATGTGCGGGATGACAGGAAAGCGCTTGGCGAATGGAAACGTGTTCTGAAGCCGGAAGGCAAGGTAATATTGTTTGTTCCGGCAGATATCAATACAACGTGCATTGATGAGAAGCGGGGAACATCGGGGGCAGAGAACCTGAGAGCTTCGGCACAGGCGGATTACTGCAGGAGTTATGGCAAGAACGGGCCGGCAAAGAGACTAGAAGAGCATTTTTATGTCCACAGTCTGGGAAAAGAGTATTTTGGGGAAGAAGTTTTTGCGCAATGTGGTCTGGCGGATACAAGTGTCCTGTATGTATTGACTAAGTCTCGGGAAGTATCTTTGAACATGGCGGAGGAGATCGTGATAGATGAGCGCCTGTGCAGGGAGGGGCCGCTGGTAAGTGTGGTTATGTCCTGCTACAACCATGGAGCGTTCGTGGCGGATACCATAGAAAGCGTGATCGGGCAGTCTTATAAAAATATAGAATTTCTTGTGGCCGATGACGGGTCGAGTGACGATTCCGCCGGAATCATGCAGAGGTATTCGGAGCATTTTGCGGAGGAACATTATTTTACGGACAATTTCGGGGAACGGTTTTCTTTTTTGTGGGAGAGATCCCATGGGAAATATATCGCTATAATTAATTCTGATGACGTTTGGGAAAAGGATAAACTGTATTTTCAGGTGAAATATATGGAGGAACACCAAGATTGTGGCGCCTGTTTTACATGGACTAAATACGCAGACGAAAATCTTGCGGAATTGGAGGACGACACTTTCAGGCAGAGAAACAGAAGCGGTAGTGAATGGATGAAGTTTTTTTGGCAGAATGGGAATGTGTTGTGTCATCCATCGTCGTTGATGCGCAGAGAGTTCAGATTAGAACCTCCCAGATATGCGAACTCCTGCTGGCAGCTGTGGGACATGTTTAAATGGGTGGATATGATACAAAATTCTTCTATATATATTCTTCCCAAATTTCTGACAGTGATGCGCAGGTACGACAGAAACGGTATTCGTAATGTCAGTGCATATACGCCGGACAATGTGCGGAGACATCATATAGAGGAGGGGCATAACTGGTTTTGGTCGATCCGGAATATGGAGAATACTTTCTTCAAAGACGCATTTGGCGAGTTTATGGTGAATCCGCTGGCCTCCACGGAACAGGAAATAAAATGTGAAAAATATTTTTTGCTGTTAAGCCATCCCAACCCGTACACGAGAAACGGTGCAATATTCTATCTTTTTGAAATATTTAACGAGGTGGAGGTATGTATGCAGGAAAAATATGGCTATACGAAGAAAGTGATAAAAGACGATATATTGAAGAAGGGAGACCCTTGTGCTGAATATGCCGGGAGGTTGTAATGATGCAGATAAAGGCATTAAATAAGGACGCGGAGTCCTTGAAAAAGCATTTGGCCGGAAAGAAGCGAATTATGACATACGGAGCAGGAGCTCTGGCCAATGATATTAAAATTGTTTTGGAAAAATTCGGATATAAGCTGGATTGTGCTATTGTAGATGACGAATACTATAACGAAAAGGCAGGCGCAACATGGGAGGACATAACGGTTGCGTCATTAAAAACACTCCGTCCGCCCTACTCGCCGGAGTCGGATGCTGTTATATGGGCGATAGCGTCACCCGAGAAGCTTCATGGCTGCATGGAGGATGACCGGATGACGGAATGCTTTCTGATTTGGAATGTGAACGATTTTTGGGATGACAGAGATTATCCTGCCGTTCATCGGGAAGAGTTTGACAGTGCGAAGGAATTGCTTTGTGACGAATATTCCAGAAAGGTTTTTGACAGTTACATAGAAGCGCAAAAAGGGAACGTTGAAGAGGATATCCGTTACAGTACGGAGGGCGCTTATTTCAATAATTTGACCGGGGGGGGGTACAGAGAAGGCGCCTTCTTGGATTGCGGGGCATATGACGGCCAGTCCGCGTTTGATTATATGAAATTTATAGGGCAGGAATGTAAAGTGTATGCATTTGAGCCGGATCAAATGAATTATCGAAAGCTGGCAGACAGAGTGAAAAACAGATCCCATTTTATTTGTCTGAATAAAGGATGCTATTCATCTGAAAAGCAAATGTCTTTTGCGGCTAACGCAGATATGTCAAGCAGTTTACAGGAGGGAGGAAATGAGATTGTTGAGGTGACAACAATCGACGGAGTAGTCGGGGAGGATAAAGTTGCTTTCATAAAATTAGATATAGAAGGCGCCGAATTGGAGGCGCTGAAAGGTGCAAGAAAAGTGATTCGGCGGGATATGCCTGTTTTGGCAGTCAGCGCATATCATAAGCAGGAAGATCTCATTACATTGCTCCCATATATCAGTGAGCTGTGCGGCAGGAACAAGAGATACAAATTATATTTAAGGCATCATGGGGTAGTGCAAACAGAATTGGTAATTTATGCGATTCCTTTCGAAGATTAGAGGATGCCGGATCTTAAGGCGGTGAGTATATGATTTGGGAATTTGACAGATATAAAAATAATATAGCAGTGCGGGACGAACACGGTAGGGCGGTCAGCTATGCCATGTTAAAGGATCTGGGCCAAGGCATTGCGGATAAAATCGGTGAAAGGTGCCTTGTGGTTTCTTTCTGTGAAAACAGCATAGGCTCTGTTGTCGGATATACGGCATTTGTCAATAACGGCATTGTGCCGATACTGCTTAACAGCCATATGGACAGGGAGCTTTCGGAAAATTTGATTGTCAATTATAAGCCATTGTACTTATGGATGCCTGTTTCCCAAACGCGGTATTTCGAAGCATATCAGGATGCGGAAATACTGAGGATGTATGATTATGTATTATTGAAAACAGATTTTGGAATGAAATACCCGCTTCATACAGAGCTGTGTCTGATGCTCACCACTTCCGGTTCTACCGGAAGTCCGAAATTTGTCCGCCAAAGTTACCGCAATGTATTATCAAATGCCGGTTCCATCGTTGAATATTTGGATTTGGATCAATCGGAAAGACCCATCACAACATTGCCGATGAACTATACTTATGGTCTGTCCATTATAAACAGCCATCTTTTGGTGGGAGCCACGATACTTCTTACGGATAAGGGCATAATGCAAAAGGAATTCTGGAATTTTTTCCGAGAGCAGGGAGCCACATCCTTCGGCGGTGTTCCCTACACATATGAGATGCTGGATAAACTGAAGTTTTACCGAATGAATCTGCCCTCTCTCAGATATTTTACGCAGGCGGGCGGGAAACTGACAACAAAACTTCATGAGAAATTTGCCGAATGCGCACAGGAAAAAGGAACCAAATTTATTGTCATGTACGGACAATGCGAGGCCACAGCCCGGATGGGGTATCTTCCGGCGGAAAAGGCTCTTGAGAAATGTGGTTCCATGGGCATCGCTATTCCGGGCGGCAAATTTTATTTGATTGATGTAAACGGACAGGCTGTGACGGAGCCTTACGTGACCGGAGAACTGGTTTATGAGGGCGCTAATGTTACATTGGGGTATGCGGAATGCGGCGAGGATCTGGTGAAAGGGGATGAGCGGGAAGGAATCCTCCAGACCGGAGACATGGCCCAATTTGATAACGACGGATACTATTACATTGTCGGCAGGAAGAAGAGGTTTCTCAAGATCTATGGCAACCGTGTGAATCTGGATGAGGTTGAGCGGCTTGTAAAAACACATTTTGATCATATAGACTGCGCCAGCGCCGGTGTGGACGATCATATGGTTCTTTTTGTCACAGACGAGGCGGCTGCGGAAGACGTAAAAGATTTTGTAGTAGCGAAGACAGGGTTGAATGCCGCCGCGTTTAAAGCCGTGGTCATTGACAAAATACCTAAAAATGATGCGGGGAAGACGTTGTATCAGGAGCTGGCAGTAAATGACAGCGTTTGTCAGGGAAAGGTTAAGGAGATAGGCTGTGACTTTTGATGAATTACTACGGATTTCACCATACTCGCTGGATAAAACGCAGAAGGAGAAATTACTGACGGCCAGACTGGCGGAACTTACAGAGTACCATAAGCGCAACTGCCCTGAATATGCGGATATTTTGAGCGTGTTAGCTTATGGGGAACAGCAGATCGGATCCTATAAAGAGCTCCCGTTCCTTCCCGTTCGGTTGTTTAAGGAATTATCTTTGAGAAGCGTGCCTGAGGATGAGGTGGTGAAAACAATGACATCTTCCGGTACATCCGGACAAAGGGTTTCCCGGATTTATCTGGATCGTGTCACTGCATCTAATCAGCAGAAAGCCATGGTTAAAATTGTAAATGAGTTTACGGGTTCTTCCAGAAAGCCGATGATCATAGTGGACTGCCCGTCCGTGGTAAAGGATCGGAAAAAGTTTTCGGCTCGGGGAACCGGAATTTTGGGTTTTTCCGTTTTCGGCTCGAAGAAGCTATATGCTCTGAACGATGATATGGAACTGGATGTGGAAGGAATGGAAACCTTTCTGGAACAGCACAGGGGGCAGGAGATTCTGCTTTTTGGATTTACCTTTATGATATGGCAGTATTTTTATAAAGAGCTGGTTCGTTTGAAAGAGAGGGGTAAAGTTTTTGACCTGTCCGGCGGAATACTGATTCATGGCGGCGGCTGGAAGAAGTTGGCCGGCGAGGCAGTCAGCCCGAAAGAGTTTCATGAGAAATTAGGGGGAGAATGCGGGCTTGCAAGGATTCATGATTATTATGGCATGGTGGAGCAAACCGGATGCATCTATATGGAGTGCGAATACGGGCACTTGCATGCCAGCATTTTTTCGGATGTGATTGCCAGAAGAGCGGAAGATTTCGCAGAGTGCGAAATAGGGGAGAAGGGGATACTTCAGGTGGTGTCAACCATTCCGGAATCCTATCCGGGGCACAGCCTTCTCACCGAGGATGAGGGTGTAATCCTTGGCGAAGACGATTGTCCCTGTGGCCGATTGGGGAAGTATTTCAGAATATTCGGACGTCTGAAGAATGCGGAAATACGCGGCTGCAGTGATACTTTTGCGGCAGAACAAAAGGGAGAGAGGAAGCTTGCAGACAGTGGGGAACCGGATAATGTGCTGAAGAAAATATCTTATATTGCCGGCGATATGGATGTCGTCAGGAATCTTTCTCACACTATACCTAAGAAACCCTTTGCGGAAGATGTTTTGAATTTCACCGATGAGATAGCAAAAGAACTGATGCGGCATCCCAAAGCCAAGGCTTTCCCGGATGTTGTGACATTAGGATTTTGGCTCAGGAAAGCGTCTGCATTATCATTAAAGGCAAGATTTCTGTCCGGGGAAAGGTATCTTCACATAGGCAGGGGAACCGCTTTCCACATTGCACCCTCCAATGTCCCGGTGAATTATGCGTATTCACTGTTCACGGGGCTGCTTTGCGGCAATGCCAACGTAGTGCGGATTCCGTCGAGAGAGTATCCTCAGGTGGAAATCATCAACGAGGTAATCCGCAAGGCGCTTGATAGACATCCGGATATGAAGCCCTATATTGCGCTGGTGCGCTATGAACATGATAAGGAAGTGAACGACATCCTGTCAGCTCTGTGTGACATCCGTGTTGTCTGGGGAGGGGATGGGACAATCGCGGAGCTGCGCAGATCCCCACTGCCTCCAAGAGCGGAGGAAATAACCTTTGCAGACCGATATTCGCTGGCAGTGATTGACTCCGATGAGTACATCCGGCTGGTGGAAAATGACGGGGATAACAAGATTAGAGACCGCATTGCGTCTGACTTTTATAATGATACCTATCTTTCCGACCAAAATGCATGTACCAGTCCCCGGGCAGTTGTTTGGACAGGCGGTGCAAAGGAGAAGGCGAAAAATATTTTTTGGCAGAGTCTGCTGGCGCTCGTAAAGAAAAAGTATGATTTCCGGCCCATACAGAGCGTGGATAAGCTTTCCATGGAATGTATGGCATCCGTTTCAGGCCTTGGCAGAATGAAGAGGACAACGGGAAGGGAAAACCGTCTGGTAAGGATTCAGGTTTCGGAATTATTACCGGGGCTCATGGACTACCGGGGGAATTCGGGATATTTTTATGAGTATGACTGTGACGATATAGCGGCGATACGGGATTTCTGCAATAATGCACATTGCCAGACCATAGGGCTTTTTGGCGGGAAAGAGGTGACAGCGCCTTTGCTTGATTCGGGAATCCGTGGAGTTGACCGCGTCGTTCCGCTGGGGCATACAATGGATTATGATTTGATATGGGACGGATATAATCTGGTGGAGAAGTTTACGAGAACGATAAATGCCTGACCGCAGGGTTGTTTCATGAAGAAAAATTAAAATCGGTATATAGAGCATTTTTACGAGGGTTATGGAAGCTATACGAATTTTTCATAACCCTCGATTTTTTTGTCTTGTAGAGGTATAATGTCTATATAGTATAGGTATATACTA
>CAJUTJ010000161.1 GCA_910589655.1 uncultured Acetatifactor sp.
ACCATGATTTTTCCCATGTGTATTGCTTTGATTGCCGGATATATCATAGCAAGGGAAGCAAAAGACGATACGCTGAAAAGCATTTTGACGATACCTGTTTCATATAGCAGTTTATTGTGGGGGAAGCTGCTTGTATGTGCATTGCTTTCTTTGTTTTTTGGACTGGTAAGTGCGGCATTTACGGTAATCGCTGATTTGATGATGGGATTTCCGGGAATTTCCGTAACATCAATATTGCAGACGTTTATTCAGATTATTTTTAACTGCCTGTTTTTGTATATCGGTGTCATGCCTGTTATTGCATTCGCCGCCCGTATACCAAACGGACATATGATCGGAACAATTATTGCTTTTGTTTATGGTTATGGCGGTATGTTTGCCTCTGGAGATGCTGCGTTAGCCAATATTTATCCCGTTACTGCAAGTTTGGGTTTAATCAGCTACCGAAGTTATGATTCTGCGGTACGTTGGAATGTATCAATCTGTTTGTTTAGTATGATTGCGGCATTGGTGATTTCTGCTGTTTTTGTATTTACTGCAAAAGGAAATGTACCGGTTAAAAAAGCAAAAAAGGGTAAAAAGGCAATAGTCAAAAAAGGTTGGTAAGTGGAGGATATAGAAATGAAAAAGAAAATGATTGCAGGTTTTTCGGCGGTTGCAGTAATTATAGCAGGCTTTATCTGCTTTTGCATATGGTTCCTTTCGGGAGCTGGCAGCACATACTATTATTCACAAATTGATAATAGTAAAGTGGAGCAGGTCGAATCAAAAGGCGGCGTAATTAATTTTAGCGGAAGTATGGATTATTCATACACTTTATTTTCTTACAATGAGAATGGAAAGGGAAAGGACATTACATTCGGAACGTCAAAGGAATTGAAAGAGGGAGCTTTTATTCGTTTAACGGTAATGCCGATTCGTGGCGTTCTTGAATGGAAAGAGGTACAATATGAGGAACTTCCTGTTGCTGTGCAGAGCAATTATGCGGCACCTGCGGGAAGCTTAGGCAGTTACTAAGTTTGGAAGTAAACCTCCAAATAATGATTGGCATGTGCGCTGCAGCGCGCGGATAGGTATAAAAAAGAAATTAGGAATAAAAAAAGCGCAATTTTTTAGTTCAACTGAAAAAAGCGCTTTTTTTATTTTCTGTTACAGTGTCTCAGATCCGGTAAACAGCAATTGGGGCATAAACGTTTCCGCAAGGAGACTTCTGTCAGGAAATAAGCATGTGCAATGGCTCCGCGCCTTTATGCGATTTTGCGAGACATGCGGGCGTCAAAACGCATTCTTTCCGCATTTTGTGTGCATTCTCGTAACGGTTCAGTGCCTTGCCTGAACTGTTACGAGTAGGTGCTGTATCTTGAAAAATATGTCGGAAAGCTATTGACTTTTTCAAAAATCATGGTAATATAAACATATGAACAGTGGTTCATGTATTCAATAAAAATATTATTCCATATTAGACGGAGGGAAATGAGATGAAGAAAACTTATAAAATTGAAGTGGATTGTGCAAACTGCGCTTTGAAGATGGAGGAAGCCGCGAAGAAGGTGGAAGGCGTTCAGGACGTCACGGTGAGCTTTATGACGCAGAAGATGAAGGTGGAATTTTCGGAAGGAGCCGATGACAAGGCGGTTATGCAGACAGTGAGGAAGGCTTGTAAGAAAGTGGAGGATGACTGCGAGATCTTTTTGGATTAATTGGCGGGCAGGCATCGGCCCGGAAGATTAGAAAGGAGGGACCGGTATGACAAAAAAACAAAAAAAGGTATTGATTCGAATCATAATAGCGGCGTTTCTCATGGCAGCGCTGCACTTTGTACCCATACAGGGTTATGCAAGATTTGTGCTTTACCTGATCCCTTATATTGTGATAGGTTATGACATTTTGCGCAAAGCAGTGTTGGGTATCGTCCATGGGGAAGTGTTTGACGAGAATTTCCTGATGGCAGTGGCTACCGTGGGCGCCATGCTGCTGGGGGTTTATCAGGTGGCTCAGGGTCAGGAAGGTGAATTTGCCGAGGGGGTGGCGGTTATGTTGTTCTACCAGATCGGTGAATTGTTTCAGGCGGTGGCAGTGGGAAAGAGCCGCAGAAATATCGCGGCGCTGATGGACATCAGGCCCGATTTTGCCAACATTGAGACGGAGACCGGAGAGCTGGAACAGGTAGATCCCGATGAGGTGGAGATCGGTTCCGTAATCATAGTCCGTCCCGGTGAGAAGATTCCTCTGGACGGTGTGGTGGCAGAAGGAATTTCCACTTTGAATACCAGTGCACTGACCGGCGAGAGCGTTCCCAGAGAGGTGAAAGAGGGAGAGAATGTCATCAGCGGCTGTGTCAATATCACAGGGTTATTAAAAATCCGCACTACCAAAGAGTTCGGGGAATCTACCGTATCGAAGATTCTGGATTTGGTGGAAAATTCCAGCATGAAAAAGGCGAAGACCGAGAATTTTATCACCAAATTTGCAAAATATTATACTCCTGCGGTGTGCTACAGCGCTTTGGCGCTGGCGGTTCTGCCGGGTATCGTCAATCTTTTGGCGGGGCATCCGGCCAATTGGGCGGTATGGATTATCCGCGCTCTGACTTTTCTGGTGATCAGTTGTCCTTGCGCTTTGGTGATTTCCATTCCTTTGAGTTTCTTCGGAGGAATCGGCGGAGCTTCTTCCTGCGGAATTTTGGTAAAAGGTTCCAATTATCTGGAAGCATTGGCGCAGACGAAATATGTTGTATTTGATAAGACGGGCACTCTGACCAAGGGCGTCTTTGAAGTGACGGGAATCTACCCTTCCAAAGAATTTTCCGATGGGCCGGAAGGAAGTGGCGAGGACGCTTCCGCAAAATTATTAAAAGCTGCGGCCTATGTGGAGAGCTATTCCACCCATCCCATCAGCAAGAGCCTGCAAGAGGCATACGGACAAGAGATTGACAAGACTATGGTGACGGAAGTGGAAGAAATCGGCGGACACGGGGTGACGGCTTTAGTGGACGGGATACAGGTGGCTGCGGGAAATGCCAAGCTGATGAAAAAGCTGGGACTTTCCTATGAAGAAAATACGGGAATCGGCACGGTGATCCACTTGGCGTCGGGAGGGATTTATGCCGGATATATCCTGATTTCCGATGTGGTCAAAGAACAATCCGCAGCCGCCATCGCAGGCTTGAAGGCGGCAGGCGTGAAAAAGACAGTGATGCTTACCGGCGACAGTAAGGCAGTGGCGGATTATGTGGCGGGGCAGCTGAAACTGGATGAGGTGAGAAGCGAGCTGCTTCCGGCAGATAAGGTAACGGCGGTGGAGGCGCTGCTTTCGGAAAAGGCGCCGAAGGAAAAGCTGGCTTTTGTGGGTGACGGGATTAATGATGCCCCGGTGCTTTCCAGAGCGGATATCGGTATTGCTATGGGAGCCCTTGGATCCGATGCGGCAATCGAGGCGGCGGATATTGTTTTAATGGATGACAATCCGGAAAAGATTGCGCTGGCTATGCGGATTTCCGGAAAGTGTCTGAGGATCGTCTATGAGAATATTGTATTTGCGCTGGCTGTCAAGGCGGTGTGCCTGATATTGGGAGCACTGGGGTTTGCCAGTATGTGGCTGGCCATTTTTGCGGATGTAGGAGTTATGGTGCTGGCGGTGCTGAATGCCATCCGCTGTCTGAAGGTCAGGCAGTGACGGAGCTTTTCAGTCGTTGGCGAACACCCGGCATGAAATAAGTTGTCGGTAATATTACTTGGTTATTGGCAAAAGTGTACATTCCGGCAGCTTATGAATGGCATGGCTGAACTGTTACGGATTTGTCGGCAGTAACAGAGTTTCTGTTGACATAACGGGAAAAATCAGGCAGAATAAATTAGTAAAAAAGCGCGCCTGATCTGCCCGTTTACCAAAAGGCTGTCAGTATCTTTTTGGAGTCTGCGGTAAGAAGATATGGGAGATAGCTCTAAAGATATAAGCGGATTTGCAATGGAATATGCCGTTTTGCGGCGCAGATCCGGCGGGGGAAACATTTTGTCAGTATTTCCCGGAAAGCCTGTGTTCGGTAGGCAGGGTTGCACTTTTCTGTATGGGGAAGGGAACCGGCCGAAAACACAGGCTTCTATTTTTTGATGTATTTTGAACAACCGGTGGCACATACTATTAAGAAGTATGAACCGGCAACGGTTTATGGTTTGCCAAACGGCTTGTCCGAATTTGGCGGAGAAGGAATATGTCAGTAAAGAATAGTGAGGCGGGCAATTAACATGATGAAAGTATTTTCCATATTGCTGATACCCTTTTGGGGAACTTCGTTGGGAGCGGCAATGGTATTTTTTATGAAAAAGCAAATGAACCGGAATGTGGAGAAGATGCTTTTGGGCTTTGCCGCGGGAGTGATGATAGCGGCTTCCGTCTGGTCCCTTTTACTTCCGGCCATTGATATGACGGAGGAACAGGGCGGCATTGTATGGCTTCCGGCGGCAGCAGGCTTTCTGTTGGGGATTGGTTTTCTCCTTCTTTTGGACAGCTTGGTTCCGCACCTGCATCTGGACAGTGAGAATCCGGAAGGGGTAAAATCGGATTTCCAGAAGACAACCATGCTGGTTCTGGCGGTGACTCTCCATAATCTGCCGGAGGGTATGGCAGTGGGCGTCACCGTGGCAGGCGCTATGATGGGCAATACGGGGATCACCATGGCCGGGGCATTGGCGCTGGCAGTGGGAATTGCCATACAGAATTTCCCCGAGGGAGCCATTATTTCCATGCCTTTGCGGAGTGTGGGCGCATCCCGCCGGAAAGCGTTTCTGTACGGTGTGCTGTCTGGGGTTGTGGAACCTATCGGAGCGGTGATTACCATACTGCTGGCGGAACAGGTGGTGCCCATCCTGCCCTACCTGCTGGCATTTGCGGCAGGCGCCATGATTTATGTGGTGGTGGATGAGCTGGTTCCCGAATCCCAGTCGGGGAAACACACCAATATCGGAACCATAGGCGCTGCAGTGGGATTTGTGCTGATGATGGTATTGGATGTGGTGTTCGGTTAGTGTGAAAAAGGACATTTCACAATCCTGATTTGAGTGCCCGCTTAAGCGGGCATATGGGAGTTAGGGTGAAAAGTACTAGGAAAGGATAGACGCATAGATGAAGCTTTTGATTGTACGGCACGGGGATCCGGACTATGAGAGGGATTCCTTGACGGAGAAGGGCTGGCGGGAAGCTTCCCTGCTGGCAGAGAGATTGTGTAAATTAAGGGTGACGGATTTCTATCTGTCGCCTTTGGGAAGGGCAAAGGATACGGCATCCCTGACCTTGGAGAAGATGGGGCGCACCGCCACGGTATGCGACTGGCTTCGGGAATTCCCGCCCCAAATCAGAAGACCCGACGCTGCGCCGGAAAAGATCATACCATGGGACTGGCTGCCGGAGGACTGGACGGCGGAGCCGCTCTATTTTGGAAAGGAAGGCTGGGCTTCCACGGAGGTGATGCGGGAAGGCTGTGTGGGAGATGTGTATAAAACCGTGGTGCAAGGCTTTGATCAGGTATTGGCATCCCATGGTTATCGGAGGGACGGAGCTTTTTACCGCACGGAAAAAGGAAATGAGGACGTGCTGGTATTTTTTTGCCATTTCGGAGTAGAATGTGTGCTGCTGAGTCATTTAATGAACGTATCCCCTATGATTTTATGGCATCATATGTGTGCGGCCCCGTCATCTGTGACTACTGTCTATACGGAGGAACGCAGGAAAGGAAAGGCAATTTTCCGTGTGGCGGCCTTCGGGGATATCTCGCATCTCTATGCAGGAGGGGAGGAACCGGCTTTTGCGGCCAGATTCTGTGAAACCTTTGACAGTTTGGACAGGCATGACTGAATGCCGGCGGGGAGACCGATGGAGAAGATATGGAAAAGTATAGGATATTTATTGTGGAAGATGACGCCGTGATTGCAGGCGAGGCAGGCAGTTATCTTGCCAAGTGGGGGTATGATGTGGCGTGTGTACAGGACTTTCGGGAAGTATTGACAGAATTTGCGGAGTACAACCCCCATCTGGTATTACTGGATATCGGGCTTCCTTTTTATAACGGACATTATTGGTGTGCCCGGATCAGGCAGATATCTCAGGTGCCTATCATATTTATCTCTTCGGCATCGGATGATATGAATATCGTAATGGCGGTAAATATGGGAGGGGATGACTTTGTGGCTAAACCCTTTGGGCTGGAAGTGCTTTCGGCGAAGATTCAGGCGTTGCTTAGGCGTACCTATACCTTTACGAGCCGGACGGAGGTCTGCGAATATAACGGACTGATCCTTGATCTGTCGGATGCCTCTCTTCTGGTGAATGGCCGGAAGCTGGAGCTGACTAAAAATGAATTCCGGATTCTGCAGTTATTGATAGAAAACGGGGGAAAGACCGTATCCAGAGAGGCTATTATGAAGCGGCTCTGGGATAATGACTGCTTTGTGGATGACAATACATTGACGGTAAATATGACAAGGCTTCGGAAAAAAATGGAGAGCGTCCAAGGTGCACAGTACATACACACCAAGAAAGGCATGGGGTATATGTTGGGGGAACCGATACATAAATGAGGTGCCGCAAAGTTTCTCGAACGGTACAAGACCATGAGCGGAGATTTCACAAAGAGGTATCATGGAGGTTGGTGTGAGAAGAAGTTCTAATTGCTTTAGCAATTTTTGCTTTAGCAATTTTTGCTTTAGCAATTTTTGCTTTAGCAATTTTTGCTTTAGCAATTTTTGCTTTAGCAATTTTTGCTTTAGCAATTTTTGCTTTAGCAATTTTTGCTTTAG
>CAJUTJ010000162.1 GCA_910589655.1 uncultured Acetatifactor sp.
GGTTTGTCATTTGCTGTGGCGGCCTGCGGAAATTATAACATTGCGGACGAGAATGCCCCGCCGCAAACTGTAGAAGAAGACCCATTCGCCGGGGCGCAGGAGGACGGAGATTTAGGGTTTCTCAGCCATGGGGAAGCAGATCCCGCCAGAGCGGATGACCAGAGTGTTTTGCCTTATGAGTATCATGGCGGAGAATTTGTCCTGGACTATCAGTTTGTGTCAGAAGGGAAATTGGACAGCATTGGCTTCCTGCTTTTTTTAGACGGAAAGCCGCAAGCCTACAAGGTGAACGACACGGGGGCGGAATACGAGTATCTCCACTGCTTTCGGACATCAGAAAAGCACGAAGAGAAATTTTCCTTTGTGTTCACACCGGACACAGGGAAAAAGGGTGATACCCTGAATATGACGGTCGTGAGCGTCACCAGGCCCGATTTCCAGCCTGATATGAAAGAAACCTCAAGCTATGGCTGGTATCATCAGAGTTTTGAAAGGGTGCTGAAACTGCACTTTAATGAGGATGCTCCGGAAAATGACAGCATGAATGGAGAAAGTATCACTGCTTTTCGTGATGTCAGCATTTCAGAGGAAAAAGTCACTTCTTCTTTTATTGAGAATGAGCTTGTGAAAGCAGGATGGAATGGCGTTACGATGGATACCCTGGATAACAGTGTCTATTGGACGCTTGTCTATGACGGCGAGGTGGTGTATGACAATATCAACCTTACCGGGAAAGATACACTTACCGTGCGCTACACCCTTTGCGGAACGCCAGGCGCAAGATATGGCATATCATTTTTCTTAAACCATAAGCCCATATCTTTTGAGGGAGCGGTTTCCTGTGATGTCACATTAAGCAAAGGAAATGTGTGGATCATTGAAGCAACCATAGATACCGCTAAGTTGGATGGTTTCAATACTTTTTATGCGACAGCCGTCGCAGCGGACGGAAATTCAGTTACAAGTAAAACAGGTTCAATTTTATTATACAAGGAGGATTAAAAATGAAAACAAAATGGATGTGTATGATACTTATGCTTGCTTTGGCTCTTAATCTGTCGGCCTGCGGGAACAGACAGGAGAATGGGAACAGCTCTGAATATGGAGCCATAAACATGGATCCGCAATCCGAAGAAAATGATTTATCGGAAAATACCGGAAATGAAAGCAGCAACATAAACGTGATTAATTTGCAGGATAACGGTACAGATAAAAATATGATGGCGGTCAGCACGGTTAAGGATTCCGCTTTTTCAGGAAAAGTCAGCGGCTGCTATTATGCCGGTGGAAGCCGGATTATCGTTGCGGCGGATAAACTTTATCTTTGCGATACGGGGAAAGGCGAAACAATCGCAAGTGCGGATATTTCTATGGAAGACTTATGCGTACAGACCTTTACAGACGGCTACTTTGTTGTGGGCCAGGGAAAGGCTGGCGGCGGCAGCAACGGTTCATTTGCTACATCAGAAAGCGGTGGTATCAATGGATACATACTGAATAAGGACTTTGCTATTCAGGATACCATTTCCTTTAGCGGATTATTAAGTGACGATTTTATTGTGCAGATCACAGGGATCGCTGTTTCACAGGACGGAAAACAAGTTGCTTTCGGCGGACTTTCGGGGCTTTACCTTTATGATATTTCTTCCCGGAAAGTTCGTACCATTCTGAACTATTCCGAAAAAGGCACGGTAGGTAATATGCAGATTGTAACTATGGACAGCCTTACCTTTACTGGGAACAACACTTTAGTCTATGTAGGCATGGCTACAGATACCTCCATTGGCGGAGAGGGGGTCAGTGTTTATGGTACAGTATCCACTGACAGCGCAAATCTCACGATTACCAAAAAGGGGGATTATAAAGTGGATACGGAAGAAGTGCAAAAGGGCGGAAACCTGCTTTTTATGCCCCAGAGTTTTGATAAAAATAATGGAACCCTGCTGATGCTTGATACCATATCCAATACAGAAAAAACGATGTCGTTCTCAAGTCGCAGTGAGGGAAAAGACGGTGTTTACTGCTCCGGGCAGGGAAAATATGTGGCTACTGCTATTTTGAAAAAAAACAGTGTTACAATCAACATTTATGATACGACATCGGGGAAAAAAATCCATACGGAAACCGTTCAGGACAGCAACAGCACCTATTTCATGCGTATCCCTCAGATATTGATTTTAGATGAGTCCGGCACCTGTATTGTTGTGCTTGGACGGGGTATTGACGAGGTAAGCACCTTGATAACAACCTTTGGCTTTATGGGGTAATTCTTGATGAAAATATCATTACGAAATGTTTCAAAGCAGTATAAGGGCAAGTATGCCCTGAAGGATTTTACCACGGAACTTACGGATGGGGTCTATGGGCTTTTGGGCGCTAACGGTGCGGGAAAGACGACACTGATCAATATATTTGTGGGTATTTTGGGAAGCGATGGCGGAACGGTTTTGATTGACGGACAGGATGCAGGAACTTTGGGTAAGGACTTCCTGTCAAAAATCGGATATATGCCGCAATATCCTGTCTTCTACCGGGATTTTACAGTGATGGATTTTCTGCTGTATATGTGTGCGCTGAAAGGGATCCCTGACGAACAGGGAAAAAAACGGGCTTTGGAACTTCTGGACATTGTCAATCTTTCAGATGCTAAAGATAAAAAGATTGGCGCTCTTTCCGGCGGCATGCGGCAGAGGGTCGGCATTGTCCAGGCGATGTTGGGCGATCCTGAAATTCTGATTTTGGATGAGCCGACAGCAGGGCTTGATCCCAGTGAACGCATCCGCTTCCGCAACCTGATTTCAAAATTCGCACAAGGGCGGACAATTTTGCTGGCCACCCATATCGTTTCCGATGTGGAGTGTATTGCGAAGGAGATTATGATCTTAAAGGAAGGCTCCTTAATAACCCAGGGAACTACCGACACATTAGAACAGAATATCTATGGGAAAGTGTGGGAGGTGACAGTAAACGGGGAAGACGCTGCCAGACTTGGCAGTCAATATTATGTCAGCAATATGAAACAGCAGGGGGA
>CAJUTJ010000163.1 GCA_910589655.1 uncultured Acetatifactor sp.
ATGTACTTATTGATCAAGGGCGCGAAGCGCCGCATTTTTTGACTGGTTTGTCAAGTGTTTTTGAGAAAAAAGTGGGTGATTTTTGAAAAATAGGTTCTGAAAGCCCCATGAAATAAGGGCTGAAGATTCCGAGAAGTTATGATAATCAAAGGGAGGATTTGCTGATCCTTCCTATAACGATTACCTTCGGAACGGAAGAGTTTCAAGACGGCGTAAACTTGACACATAAGGAATTTTACGAAAGATTAATTGAAAGTGACGAGCTTCCCATTACCAGCCAGATTCCTCCGGCTGTGTTCGAAGAGGCGTATAAGGCAGCCGCAGGTCAGGGAGATGAGATTATTGTAATAACTATTTCCTCTAAGCTTTCGGGTACTTATCAAAGCGCGAATATCGGAGCCGGGGATTATCAGGGAAAGGTATATATCGTGGACAGCGAGAACGCAAGTCTCGGAGAGAGGATCTTGGTGGAATATGCGCTTCGTCTGAAAGATCAGGGATTTTCAGCAGAGAATATTGTGGAAGCGCTTGAAAAGGAAAAAAAGAATATCCGCTTGATCGCATTGCTTGATACTTTGGAATACTTAAAAAGAGGCGGCCGTATTTCAAAGGCTGCCGCATTAGCCGGAAATTTGCTGTCTATCAAACCTGTCATTGCCGTACAGGGAGGTGAAGTGGCTGTCCTTGGCAAGGCGAGAGGCTCTAAACAGGGAAATAATCTGCTGGCGGAAGAGATTGCAAGGGCTAACGGCATCCAGTATAATATGCCTTTTATATTGGCATATACGGGACTGACAGATGTGGTTATACAAAAATATATTGATGACCATGAGAGCTTATGGAAAGGAATTGTGGAACGTCCGGTTCCGGCCAGTGTGGGCGGCGCAATTGGCACACATATCGGACCGGGAGCTATAGGAATAGCTTTTTTTGCGGCTTCAAATAATAATGACACGAAATAATTTCAATAGTTATTTGAACCGCTGTGAATAGCGGCAACGGATAGTATTGATGTAGAGCGGAGGAAGCGCACACGGAGGTATAGATATGAAAGAAATAAATCAACAGTTTTTAACCGGAGAAAGAGCTTTGTTTCAGGAAAAAGACAGCCATATCAGCTATTGTACATTTGCGGACGGCGAATCGCCTTTAAAAGAAAGCTCCGATCTTGAGATCGAAAATACGTTATTTCGCTGGAAATATCCTTTGTGGTACAGCAGGAATGTAATTATGAAAGATTGCACTCTGTTCGATATGGCAAGAGCGGGAATCTGGTATACGGAGAATATTTCCGTCAGGGATACTATTATTGAAGCACCAAAGAATTTCCGCAGGTCAAAAGGGATTGTGTTAAAGAATGTGTCATTGCCTAATGCGGAAGAGACGCTGTGGAATTGCGAGAATATTGAGATGGATACCGTTACTGCCAAGGGGGATTATTTTGCCATGAACTGCAGGAATGTGAAAGCAGTAAATTTTTCACTGGTGGGAAATTATTCTTTTGACGGGGCTTCCAATGTGGAAATCCGTAATTCCAGAATGCTGTCCAAGGATGCTTTTTGGAATGCGGACAATATTACAGTTTACGACTCCTTTATATCCGGAGAATATCTGGGCTGGAATTCCAAGAATATTACGCTTATAAATTGCACAATCGAAAGTCTTCAGGGTATGTGCTATATAGATAATTTGGTGATGAAGAACTGCCGTCTGATTAATACGAATTTAGCGTTTGAATACTCTCAGGCGGATGTGGAGATTGTGGGCAGTGTGGACAGCGTGCTTAATCCCAAGGGCGGTATCATCCGTGCGGACAGAATCGGTGAGCTGATTATGGACGGCAGAAAGGTGAAGCTGGATCAGACGAAGATTGAGGCGGGAGAAATCGGAAAAACTTCCGATTGTGCGGAGTGGGAAGTGTGAAGGAAATCACTAAGCTCGGAAAGACCTCGCTAAGTGTTTTCACGCTCTGCGGAGCAGAGCTTCTTCACACGTAAGAATCCGCGAGCGGATTCTTACGGACTTGCACCAGTTCATAAATTGTTTGTGCCGCCGATGGCGGCATGACTGGAAGTGTGAAGGAAATCACTAAGCTCGGAAAGACCTCGCTAAGTGTTTTCACGCTCTGCGAGCAGAGCTTCTTCCCAAACTGCTAAGTTAGAAGAATCGCTTTCGCGATTCTTCCGGTTTGCGGCAATTCATTGATTGTTTGTGCCGCCGATGGCGGCATGGCTGGAGGTTTGAAAGACACTTTCATATATTAGAATCCGAAATAGGATTCTATGGTCAAAAATATTGATTGGTAAGCTTGTAAGAGGTATTGGAATATGTATGACTTTGATAAGATAACTGAGCGGAGAGGCGTCGGCTCTTTGAAGTGGGATGTGCCGGAGAGGGAGCTTCCCATGTGGGTTGCCGATATGGATTTTGAGACGGCTCCCGAGGTCACGGAGGCTCTCAAGGCGCGTGCGGCACATGCCATATTCGGATATTCCGTTATTACGGAGGATTGGTATGATGCTTACATCCGCTGGTGGAAACGCCGCCATAATCTTGTGATGGAAAAGGAGTGGCTGATATTCTGTACCGGTGTGGTGCCTGCCATCTCCAGTGCGGTGAGAAAGCTTACCACGGTAGGAGAGAATGTATTGGTACAGACTCCTGTGTACAATATCTTCTTCAACTCCATCAGAAATAACGGGCGCAATATACTGGAAAGCCCTTTGGTATACGACGGGCGACAGTATTCCATAAATTTTGCGGATTTAGAGGACAAGCTTTCCGATCCCCAGACAACATTGATGCTGCTTTGCAATCCCCATAACCCTGTGGGGAAAATATGGGACAAGGAAACCCTTGCCCGTATCGGTGAGTTGTGTGCCAAGCATCATGTTTTGGTGCTTTCCGATGAAATTCATTGTGATCTTACCGACCCCGGATATGAGTATGTGCCCTTTGCTTCTGTCTCGGAGGTATGCCGGAGCAACAGTATTACCTGTATGGCACCTACCAAGGCTTTTAATCTGGCAGGCCTGCAGACGGCGGCGGTTATGGTTCCTGATCCGGTGATACGTCATAAGCTGAACCGTGGGCTGAATACGGATGAGGTGGCGGAACCCAATGCATTCGCCGTGGGAGCTGCCGTGGCGGCATTTGAAAAGGGAGAAAGCTGGCTGGAGGAGCTTCGAAAATATCTCTATGAAAATAAGCGGTCGGTGCGTAAATTTATGGAGGATCAACTTCCTGTGATTAAGGTAGTTCCTTCCGATGCCACATACTTATTGTGGCTGGACTGCAGTCAGGTCACGGATGACGCGGGAGCATTATGTAGCTTCATCCGTCAGGACAGCGGACTGTACCTGACGGAAGGAGTAGAGTACGGGAGCTGCGGCAGACAGTTTGTCCGTATGAACACGGCCTGCCCCAGAGAACGTCTCATGGACGGGTTGACCCGCTTAAAAAAGAGTGTGGAGGCTTACGGCGCGTAAAGCGCCGCAAGCCTTTTTAAATATTCGTAACGTTCCTTTGCCTGCTTTTCTGCCTGAGCAAAGAGAAGCTGCGCCTGATCCGGTTTTTGCCGTTTCAATACATCATAACGGATTTCTCCGTCTAAAAATTCTTCATAGTTTAATTGTGGTTCGTCACTGTCCAGAATAAACGGATTTTTACCATCGTCTTTTAACAGAGGATTGAAGCGGAAGAGATGGAAATATCCGCTGTCCACAGCTTTTTTCGCCTCATGTGGTGTGGAGCCTAAGCCGCTTCGGATCCCGTGGGCAATACAGGTGGAGTAGGCAATGATGAGGGAAGGACCGGGGTATTCGGCAGCCTCCGTAAATGCCGCCAGTGTCTGGTTGAAGTCGGCTCCCATAGCGATCTGGGCAACGTATACATTGCCGTAAGTCATTGCGATGGAGGCCAGATCCTTTTTGCGTGTGGTCTTTCCGCCGGACACAAATTTTGCGGTGGAGCCGGTGGGAGTCGCCTTGGAAGCCTGTCCGCCGGTGTTGGAATAGACTTCCGTATCCAGAACCAATATATTGATATTGCTGCCGCTGGCAAGAACATGATCCAGACCTCCGAATCCGATGTCATATGCCCAGCCGTCGCCGCCGATGACCCACTGGATGGTATCTGTATTTTCTCCCCGTTTTGCTGCGGTCTCTTGAGCCAATAGCATACCGTAGCCGAATTCGGCGCCGTCCTCAAAGAGTGAATTGGACCATGCAGGGCCTTTTCCCTCATCATCCACGGTATAGGCACAAGAGGGAGAGGAATTCGCCCAAATGGAGCTGCAGCCGGTGGCATTGGCAATAAACATGCGGTCACCGAAAAGCTGGGTCAGAAGCTTTACGTAAGGTGTTTCGCCGCATCCTGCACAGGCGCCGGAAAATTCCAGATAAGGGCGCAGGAACTGACTTCCCTTGACCGTATTTTTCCGGAATTTTTCTGCGGCCTCCTTACAGGGCAGCAAGGGCTTTCCGAAATCAAAGTATTGCTGCCGTTCCGTATGTTCCGCTATGGGAACCATTTCCAGAGCTTTTCTGCCTTGCTTTCCCGGACATATGGCGGCACAAGTGCCACAGCCGGTACAGTCCACTTCCGAGACGACAATGGAAAAAGTGTGTCCTTCCATACCCGTCATGGGAAGAGACGGCATACCTTCCGGCAGTGTAAGCGAAGAACCTTCTTTTACTACGGCAGGCCGGATTACCGCATGGGGGCATACAAAGGAACAGCGGTTGCATTGGATACAGTTTTCCGGTTTCCATATGGGAATTTCCGTGGCCACGTTGCGCCGCTCGTGTGCGGCGCTGCCGGGAGGGGTAAAGCCGTCCGCATAGGGCAGGAATGCCGATACCGGAAGGGAGTCTCCCCGCTGGTCGGTAACGGGCTGTTGAATGTTTTTCACAAAGGAAAGCATTTCGGGGCGGTCGGGCAGGGGAGGATTGTCCGAGGAAGCGCTATCGTCGGGAAGATGCTTCCAAGCCTCCGGAAGCGGTATTTCCCGTACCTCCTGAAAACCTCTGTCGATGGCTTCCTCGTTCATCCGCAGGATGTTTCCGCCGGATTTCCCGTAGCTTTTGGCGGCGGCTTCCTTCATAAGCCGTTTGGCTTCTTCGGAAGGCAGCAATCCCGACACGGCGAAGAAAGCGGCCTGTAAAATAGTGCTGATCTTGTTATTTAATCCGATTTCTTTTCCGATGCGTATGGCATCAATGACACAGAACCGGATATGATGGTTGGCCAGATAAGCTTTTACCGCATCGGGAAGATATTCTTCCAGCTCTTTCTCTTTGAAGTAGCAGTTTAACAGAAAAGTCCCCCCGTCTTTTAAAGCCTGCACCATGTCATACTTATGCAGGTATACAGGATTATGGCAGGCCACAAGGTCTGCGTGTCGAACCAGATAAGCACTGTGGATGGGGCTTTTGCCAAAGCGCAGGTGGGAAATGGTGAGACCTCTGGACTTTTTGGAATCGTATTCAAAATATCCCTGTGCCTGTAAATCCGTGTGGTCGCCGATTATTTTAATGATATTTTTGGTGGCGCTGACTGTGCCGTCTCCCCCCAGTCCCCAGAATTTGCAGGCAGTCAGCTCCGCAGGCGCAGTGTCGGCGATCCGGGGGATGGGCAGTGACAGATTGGTGACGTCATCCTCTATTCCCACGGTAAAGTCGGAAAGCGTTTGGTTGAGATAGATTGCCGCAATCTGTTCCGGGGTGGTATCCTTGGAGCTCAGACCATATCTGCCGGACAGAATGCGGCAAGGCATACCTTGAAGAGCCGCCGCCACGTCTAAGAACAACGGTTCTCCGGGGGCGCCGGGTTCCTTGGTGCGGCTTAGGACGGAAATCTGCTTTGTGGACGGAGGGAGAGCCGCTTTCAGGTGTTTTGCGCTGAAAGGACGGTACAAATGGACGGCGATTAGTCCGTAGGGCCGGTCGGGAACGGTTTCCAGATATTCCCGGACGGTTTCACAGATACTGCCCATAGCCACAATGACATGGGTGGCAGAGGGATTCCCGTAGTAATCGAAAAGACCGTAATTTGTGCCGATAGCCTGATTGATTTTGTCAAGCTGCTTTTCCACGATGGCAGGAAGCGCAATATAGGCGGGATTGGAAGCTTCTCTTGCCTGAAAGAAAATGTCGGGATTCTGGGCGGAGCCGTAGACCTTCCCGTGGCTGGGATGGAGACACTCTTCCCGGAACCTTTGGACGGATTCCATGGAAAGCATGGATTTTAAGGTCTCGTAATCCCAGACCTTGATTTTTTGCAGTTCATGGGAGGTGCGGAAACCGTCAAAGAAATTGAGAAAGGGAATCCGCCCTTCTATGGCGGCAAGGTGGGATACGGGAGACAAATCCATGGTTTCCTGTACGCTGCCGCAGGCAAAGATGGCGCAGCCGGTCTGACGACAGGCATACACATCGGAGTGGTCACCGAAGATGGACAGGGCATGGGTGGCGATGGATCTGGCTGCCACATGGATAACCCCCGGAAGAAGTTCTCCTGCGATGCGGTACAGATTGGGAACCATCAGAAGCAGTCCCTGAGATGCGGTAAAGGTAGTGGCCAGAGCGCCCGCCGCCAGAGCTCCGTGGACGGCGCCTGCGGCTCCGGCCTCCGACTGCATCTGGGCGATGGTCATGGTCTGCCCCCAGATATTCAGCTTTCCGGCGCCTGCCCATTGGTCACACAGCTCCGCCATGGGGGAGGAGGGAGTGATGGGGAAGATGGCGGCTGCCTCACTGTAAGCGTAGGCTACATGGGCAGCGGCATGATTACCGTCTATGGTCTGTAAAGAGCGGGTATCCTTTGGATCATTTATTGTATTGGACATAAAAAGACCTCCGATCAGATTAGTAGATTGAATACTATTCTGTCCCGAAGGCCTGTTCTTTATACGCTGCGGTTCAGGCAGCCTCTCCGGCCAAGCCTAAATTGCGCCTGTGCTATTTCAAAAATCCGTTGACAATTTGGGCTTCCGCCTGCTCCTCGGTAAGGCCTAAAGTCATCAGTTTTGTAATCTGTTCGCCTGCAATTTTGCCGATGGCCGCCTCATGAATCAGCTCGGCATCCAAATCATTTGCGGTGATTTCCGGAATGGCGCTGATCTTTGCTCGATCCATGATAATGCCGTCGCATTCCGAGTGTCCGGCACAACGGTTATTGCCGTTGATTTTCGAGAGAAAAAGCTGTCTGGAGTCGTCCCTTGCCACGGAACGGGAAATAATGTTGGCGCTGGATCCCGCACCGTTTAAGTCTACTTGGAAGGATGTCTCCGCGGTCTGGCTGCCATGGGTCATGAGCTTCTCGGTGACAACCAGCTTCGCGCCGTCGGCGAGAGTGGCAGTGGTGGAACGTTTGGTAGAGTCCACGCCCTTGATCTGTACCGTTTCCAGTTCCATAAAGCTGTCCTCACCCAGAGTAATCACTGTCTCGGGGTTCATGATGCGTTCGCCCTTGCCGTCACCGCTGCCGTAGTGTTTTTCCACATACTTTACATGAGAGTTTTTCCCGATGTAAAAGGAATGAACGCCGTCATGGCGGCTGTCGCTGTCACCGCTGTTATGGATGCCGCAGCCGGCTACAATGGTGACGTCGCAGTCGTCGCCCACATAGAAGTCGTTATAGACCATCTCGGTAAGACCGCTTTGGCTGAGCAGTACGGGAATGTGTACGCTTTCTTTCTTAGTGCCGGGCTTGATCACGATATCGATGCCCTGTTTGTCGTCTTTTGTTACGATGTCAATATGTGCGGTGGTGGAGCGGTTAACGCTCTGTCCGTTGGCTCGGATATTGTATGCTCCCGCGGGCATTTCATGAAGTCCCGCCACCTGCTCCAATAGGTTTTTTTGTATATCGTCCATTTGAGTTCCTCATTTCTTTTTCTAATTTTTATTCCCGCGAGCAATGAGTCAAGTGCCGTGCTTGCACGAGCATAAAGTCAGCAAGCTGGCTTGGCGAATGCTGCGGGGTCTTTGATTCTCAAAATATATATGCCTGTTTAAAAACGGCTGCCGGGTTTATTTTTAAAGTTCTGCATCTAAATGTTCTGCATTATAAGGTTCTGTATCGTATTAGGATATTTGGACTTCTGCCGGGTTTGCTGACATTCCGTATATGGCTCCTGATTCAAAGGCATATGCCAATGCCTTACAAAAGGGGGTTTATGATATACGCGGTAACGGCAAAAAACATTAAGGCTCCTGATTGTAAAATTTGCAGCCTCCCGTACCGTTTAACAGCTCGGGGAGAATATCTGCACGGCGTCCTCTGGCCTGAACGGTTCCTCCCGCCAATACAATGATTTCGTCTGCAATATTCAGGATGCGTTCCTGATGTGAGATGATAATGAGGGAGTTATCGGAGCTGTTGTGCATTTCTTCAAACACCTTGATCAGATTGTTGAAGCTCCACAAATCGATTCCCGCCTCCGGTTCGTCGAACACTGCCAAAGGGGTGTTCCTTGCGATAATGGTGGCTATTTCGATACGCTTCAGCTCGCCTCCGGACAGGCTTGCATCCACTTCCCGGTTAATATAGTCCCTTGCGCAAAGTCCTACCTTGGAGAGATAATCGCAGGCGGAGGCCAGCTTGATATTATTGCCTGCCGCCAAAGTGATCAAATCTTTGACCTTGATGCCCTTGAAGCGCACGGGCTGTTGGAAGGCAAAGCTTATGCCCAGCTTGGCCCGTTCCGTGATGGACATATGGGTAATATCCGTGCCGTTAAATAGAATTCTGCCGGAAGTAGGCTGTTCGATTCCCATAATCAGTTTGGCTAAGGTAGATTTTCCGCCGCCGTTTGGACCCGTGAGGGCGATAAAGGTATGATCCTCAAAGGTGAGATTTATATTTTTAATGATTTCTTTCCGGGAATCCGCATCATCGGATACCTGAAAGGAAAGATTCTGTAATTCCAGCATAATGTACCTCCTGTTTCTTAATCCGGCTGTTGTGCAAAACCGTATGAGCCGTCTGCAGCTCTGTGGGTGAAACCGCTCTTAAAGTATATCACATATAAGATAAAAACTATACTTTTTTTTTGCATTATGTGTTTTGGGCGTTTTCACGCGATCAAACAAAAGAGATAAGAATAATCGTTTGGGCAGCCGTTGGCGAAACCGCTGTTTTACGGTTTCTGCGCGTGCTTTACTGGCCGCGGGGTGAACCATAACGTGTTTTGGAACACATTTTCCGGTCGAAGGCAGTAATTTTTATTTTACAAGGACAATCATTAGTCCATATGAATTGTTATTTTAAGAACACAAGGTACCTGAGATACAGATAAAATATGAAGTATGGAGGAAATGCAATGGCAGAAAAAAGAATTATTGAAATAGGCACACTTTCACCTGACGGGCTCCTTGGAGATATGCCCGACCAAAGGCACGGAACGGAAGACGGTTTAAAAGAATTCAATGGAATTTATGCACGGGACGACAATGCGGAAGGAGAAAAACAAAGCATTTATGATCTGCTGGAAGAGGAGATTATAAACTCTGAACTGCCGGACAGCGAGAAAACAAAAAAGTTATCACGTTTACTAAAGGTACGGGGCAAGAAAGTGAACATTATGCTGACGGGGGCTGCCGGTGTGGGAAAGAGCTCTACCATAAACGCTCTGTTCAATATGGAAGTTGCAAAAGTCGGTGTGGGAGCGGATCCGGAGACAGACTGTATATCTAAATTTGAGCTGGATAATTTGACCCTTTGGGACACGCCGGGGCTTGGCGACGGGGTGGAAAGTGACGAGAGAATTACAAGGGATATCGTAAGAAAACTCAATGAAATGGATGAGGACTGTAATCTGCTGATTGATGTGGTGGTGGTAATTCTGGATGCATCAACGAAGGACTTGGGAACCTCCTATGATCTGATTAATAAAGTATTGATTCCGTGTTTCGGAGAAGCCGAAGCTCAAAAACGTATTCTGGTAGCATTGAACCAGTCCGATATGGCAATGAAAGGAACACATTGGAATGCGGAACAAAACGAGCCCGATGAAGTACTTCGGGAATTTTTAAAGAAGAAGGCAGAATCTGTGCGGAAACGAATTCAGGATGGCACAGGGATTGACATAAAGCCCATATGCTACTGTGCCGGATATAAGGAAGAGGGCGGGGAGCAGAGGAAGCCTTATAATCTCACAAAGCTGTTATATTTTATCGTAAAAGCCATTCCGAAAGAAAAAAGACTGGCTTTAGCCGATAACATCAACGAAAATAAGGATAATTGGCTGTATGACGACAACGAATGCGACTACAGGGATTATACGGAAAACGGATTTTGCGAGACGGTATGGGACTGTATATCGGACGGTGCGGAAACCGGTTCTGATATCGGCGGGGAAATCTTAGGGATACCCGGTAAAATCGTGGGCGGTGTGGTCGGCGGCATTGCCGGTGCGGTAAAGGGATTATTCGCGGCTGTTTTCGAATCATAGCGGTAATGTATGTTTAGGGGCAGGCAGGTAAAAACCTGTCTGCCTTGAAAGGAAATGTTTTCGCGGACACAGAGGAATGTGCTAAAATGAATAAGAGACGAACCGAAAGAAAAACAGGGGGCTAAATGCGTGGGCAGTACAGGAACAAAGAAAAACAGGATGCTGGAAATTTTTTTCAGAGCCATGAAGGGCGAGAATATTTCCGTAAAAAGTATGGCTGACGAGTATGGAGTGTCTTGTAAGAGCATTTCCAGAGACTTGGGGGAAATCAAAAATTTCTTGTGTGAAAACAGGGAACTTACAGGCAATACCGAATTAAAATATGCGGCTAATTCAAAAACATATTATTTGGAATTTGACAATTTTCTGCTTAGCAAAGAATTGATTTCCATAATCAAAATGATGATCGGATGCAGGGCATTCAGCAAGATGGAAATATTGGAAATCATTTCCAAGCTGAAAAATTTTACATCCTTTCATGACAGAAGTATGCTTGAAAAAATAATTATGAAAGAAATGTATCATTACAATGAAGTAAAGCATGACTGCGAGAGTGTTATTGATACCTTGTGGCAGCTGACAAGATGCATATACGAAAAAATCGAAATTACGGTCAGCTATTATAAAATGAACCGGCAAATGGTGGAGCGGAGACTGATACCGGCGGCGATTACGTTTTCGGATTACTATTTTTACCTGATTGCATACCGGTGCGATGAAGATGACTGGAAGCCGCTCTATTACCGCGTTGACCGTATCGTAAACGTGGTGGAACACAGAAAACATTTTGAAATGGACAGGGAACATGATTTTGACGAGGGGGAGCTCAGAAGCAAGATACAATTTATGCTTCCGGGGGAATACAGGAAAATCCGGTTTGCATATACGGGCAATTCCGTGCAGGCGATTTTAGACAAGATCCCTACGGCAAAAATCGTTGATAAAATAGAGGGCGGAGCCGTCATTGAGGCGGAAGTATTCGGGGCGGGAGTGAATATGTTTTTACTGTCTCAGGGGAAGACGGTGAAGGCGCTGTATCCGGAAAGTTTCGTAAACGAGATGAAGGAAGAAATTGAAAAGATGTTCAGTTTATATAAATAATGTATCGGGTAGTACAGGAAATAGTTGCGAAACAGCGTGAAAACACCTCGCGGCGACAGCGAGTGAACAGTAACAGGAAAAATGCGCTTTGCAGAAATATCGGCAATATCATATTGATAGTCGGCTCAAGGTCACTTATAATATAAACATATGCCTTTGCCGTATGTCCGCCATGCAAAACAATATACCGGATTAACGAAAAGGCATGAACCATCTGTAAGGCAAGATCTTGGCAACAGGAAAGAGGATACGGAGGAACAGCGGAAATGGAAAAAGTACTCTCGGCATTGGGAGAAATAAAAAAGATAAACGATGCGTATGAAATATCAACAGATGCAGTCATCCGGCTTGAGAAGGAAATGGCGGAAGCAAAAGTCTGTACCCCGATTATAGGAAGATTCAGTTCGGGCAAAAGCGCATTGGTGAACACTATTTTAGGTTACAACAGAAAACTGCTGAGAGAAGATATCACTCCCGAGACTGCTGTCCCGGCGGAGATTGTTTATACTGACGGAGAGGATCTTATTACCGTCCTTCAAAATGACGGAACCGTTAAAACCATGTCGGTGGAGGAGTACAGAAACTTTGAAGCCGATGCCAATACCGTAAAAAGCGTCAGAATTCAATTGCGGAACAGCTTTTTAGAAGATATACCGGATGTAATGCTTGTGGATATGCCGGGATTTGAGTCCGGATTCGAGGTACATAATAAGGCTATAGACAACTATCTGCCTCAAAGTCTGGCTTATATTGTTGCTTTTCCGGCAGATGATATGATTGTCAGGAGCAGCGTAGGGAATATTTTGAAGGAGCTGTGCCTTTACGATATGCCGTTGTGCATTGTTATTACAATGTATGATAAGAAAAATGATGAATTTGACATTACCTTCGAAAAGATGAAAGAAAGCCTCCGGCGGTTTGTGGGAGACAGGGAAATTACATACTGCCGCACAAGCAGCTTTACCGGAGAGAGGGAGGAGCTGGAAGATTTCCTGAAAGGGATTCAGGAAAAATCACAGGATATTTTGGCCGCCAACTATAAGAAGGCAGTGTATGTAATTATAGAAAATACGGAAAATTATCTTAAGACTATTTTGAACAACAGCCAACTTTCGGAATCCGAACTGGACGAGCAGGAGGAGAAGCTTGGCAGGCAGATGTCATCCCTGACTTCAAACTTTTCGAAAGAGCAGAAAGATTTTGAACTGGAGACAGCGGATTGCGTGGAGGAGATCAAGGCAGATGTCCGAAGCGCTCTGGAGGCGGAAGAAAGTACCTTTGTCACCATGGCCATGAACAAACAGGATATCAATGAACGTTTGAATTCGGTGGTGAGGAATGCCGTAACCGTGAGCGTAAAGAAGCGGTTTATCCCAAGGATGGAACGATATTCCAAGAGGGTATCGGATACCATTAACAGTGAATCTTTGGGAGATGTGCACGTTATGTTCAGCTTTGATTCGGATAAAGTAAATAAAGGCATGACATCTGGCATTGTGGGGGTTGTCGCGATGATCTTAACCGGCAGCCTGATTACCGGATTAATCACCGGATTGTTTCTGAAATTTCGTGGGGATAAGAAGCGGGAAGAGGCAAAGCAGGAGATCCGCATGAAGCTGCGGAATGAAGTATTCCCGCAGGTTTTAAGAGATGTCGGAAACGGCATCGAGACAACGATCACAAAACAGGTTATGCTTGTAAACACAGCCATAGAGGAAGAACTGTCAAATCAAAAGGACATTCTTGATAAGGCTATGGCGGATGTGCGAAATAAAATGAAAGATGAAAAAGAAAAAAAGGAGAACCTTGCAATAGACATACATAATGACTTAGAAAGAATAGGAGAGATAAAGGATGGCTTACGATGAAGAAGTATATGAGAAGCTTTTAGGCAATTTCGGCCTTCTCTGTAATATAATCCGGCAGAATTCCGGAGGGAATCAATTTAAGGTGGATTTGTCAAAGCTGGAAGAAATCATTCACAAGAAAATACCGGACACGTTAAAGAAAAATGCCCCGGAGGACTTTTACGAACTCTATATGGATTTCAAATCGGAATATGAAAGGTTTCGGGACTTCATTCTCTATGACAAGCTCATCGGCAAAAATATTATTGCACTGGGCGGAGGATTTTCCAGCGGGAAGTCCAGTTTTCTGAATGAATTAATGGGAAAACAGGTATTGCCGTCGGATATTGATCCCTCTACTTCGGTGCCTACCTATATTGTAAAAGGCGGCAAACATGAGGTTATAGGGGTGAATGTGTTTGACGCGAAGATTCGGATGCAGCCAAGGGATATTAAAAAAGTAGCCCATGGATTCGGGGAAGTGGAGGACGAGGATGGCGAGAAGGTGACGGAAGCGGTCACCTTGGGACATGTACTGGAAAACATTTTTTTCTCTACCCCTCTGCATCAATATGACAATATTGCGTTTCTTGATACGCCCGGATATTCTAAGCCGGATTCGGAAAAATATTCGGCGAAAACGGATGAACAGATTTCCAGAGGGCAGTTAAATTCCAGTAATTATATTCTCTGGTTTGTACAGGCGGATTCGGGAACCATTACGGAAGAAGACATTAAATTTATCAGGACTTTGAGAGAAGATATCCCTAAGCTGATTGTTGTCAATAAGGCCGATATGAAGAACCTGACGGATCTGAGGAGCATTATAGAGAAAATCAAAGCCACACTGGATGTGAAAGGGGTTCGTTATCTGGATGTGCTTGCTTTTACCAGCAGGCCGGGGCAGGTTCAAGAGAGACAACTCGGGGACTTTATTAAGAAAGACACCGCAAAGATTAAGGCACAGATCGAAAAATGGAACAGCCAGATTTATGAATCGAATTTTGCAAGGAATTTTAAGCTCATTTTTGTAAGATGTAAAGAGTTTTACGAGGAGGAGATCAATCAGGAGAGTAAAAAATTAACGAGACTGAATACATCCATTACCAAGCTTTCCGCAGAGGATATAGATTATGAGATTCTGGAACCTTTACAGCAGTTGGTAAAAGAGGCGCAGCGGAATGTGAATGAGCTGAAGGATATCGGTAAAAAGCTGAAAGAATTACAGAATGAATTTTTTACCGAAATCAAATTTATCTCTGATATTGTGGGAATATCCATGCCGGAACCTTCCGAGATTGACCTGATTCAGGATAAGGTAAAAAACCCCATACAGATGTTGGAAGAATACAAGAAGGAAAAAGGAATACGGACAGACTCTTCCGTGGCGGATCTGCTTCAGGATATATTCGACGGAATAGAGCCTGTAATCAATAAGACCGCCGGCGGAAATACATATAAAAACGAACTGCTGGATGTCATTTTGGAAAGATGTGATCTGGCGCCGGAAGAAATACACATAAATGATGTGTACAAAAGCACGGCAGAGTATGCGCAGCTGATTCGGGCAAGCCGGTGAGCCGGACGGATAGCGGCAATAAATGATGGAAAACGGAGGAAAAGGACATGGAAGACCTTAATAAAAAAATAGAGGTAATTCGCAAAGCAATGGAGGATTTAAGGGGGGAAAAGTATGCTCTCGTAAATCCCCATAATGCGGCGCTGGACGGATATGTAAAAAATTTGTATTTAAAACTGCTCTGTACGGTGGTTCAGTATAAAAACGAGCCCACAGAGCTTCAACTGCTGTACTTAAAGCGCATCCTGAGCGGTATGGAAGCAGAGTACCCTTTGGAAGAGTATATGCGCATGGCTGCGGAAATAACCCTCGATGATGTAGTGGAATTTCTGAGCCTGATGAAGAATTCGGATACCAAATATTATTTTGCTTTAGAGGGAGTGTTATTGACGGTGATGGGGGGCTCCCCCGAGGAAAATTACGTGTATCTGGCGGAGATTATGGAGCTGAGTGAAATCACCAAAAATGAGCTGCGGCATCTCTGTGAAGTGGCAAAATCGGTGCTGCGGCAGGATACGGCTCTGTTTGACGAGGCTAAGCTCTTGGCGGACGCTCATACAAAGCATTTAGATTTCTGGCCTTATATCAATAATTATTACGCAGGAGCCATCGTGGATACGGAAACGGAAAAACATTATGTGGCGCCGGATCAACAGAAATCATCAGGTGTAATTTTCAAGACAGAATATAAGGAAAAAACCGTGATTTTCGAGAACTTGGTGATTTCGATAGACGAACAGTGGAATTTCAACGGGTGTGAAGAAGTGGTTTTCCGGAATTGCCGGTTTTCCGGGAAGGGGTATTTTATCCGTTTTGAATCGGTGGGGAGCGTGAAGGTGGAAGACTGCCGGTTTCAAGATTTTTCGGACGGAGTTTTCGTGACGGATTCCGTTAAAAATATGAGGATCTGTAAATCGGAATTCTTAAATTGCGGACGGATGGACGTTTATTACGGTCGAGGAGGGGTAATTCAGGCCTGCGGGGATCCTTTTGATACATTGAGCATATGCGACAGTAAATTCCTGAATTGTTATATAACTGCGAGGAAATCAGGAGAAAGCGCTACCGGAGTGGCGCTTGGTTTTAACGACTACAGCAGCGGCGCAAATAAGCTGATTGTGACCGGCAATGAATTCACCGGATGTAAATGTATAAATAATAAGTGTTATACTGATGCAATTATTGGAATTGATAAAGAGATGGACTTTGGCGATAAGAGGATAAAAGAAATAGAAATTCATGATAACCGGCTGTGGGGCGAGGTCACAAGAATGTATGAGGAACCTTTGCCATTCCTTTCAAGGGAATCCTTTGAAGTGATTGCAAACCTGTCGGAAAAGGCATCCGCAATAGATGTAGATATAAGTGCATACAAAGAGCATGGTGAGGACTGGTTTTACTATACGGATTAGAGGCGGCGTTTATGAAAAGTTTATTGGATATACAGCAGGATATGCGGGAGCTTGAGGATAGAGTCAAAGAGATTGTGGATCATGTGAAAACGATTCGTTCGGACATTGAGGATCTGCGGAATGCGGATCAGGATATAGTAACAGATTACGGCAAAATAATGATATTGGCGAAAAGGCTCCCTTTCGGCGGGCATCCGCTGGCGTGGCTTGAGGATAAAAGAATATGCCGGATTTATCTGGAAATGTTATTGCTGATTGTGAGGCTGGGCGGGGATGCGGAGACAGTCTTGAATCGTCTGGTCTTTCTGCAGTGGCTGCAGATGCAGTCCGGAATAGACTTGTCCTTGGCGGAATTGTATGAGGACAGTCATAAAATAAAACAGGATTCCTATTATGAATTTGTGGATGCCATTCCGATAGAGTACAGGGACTTTTTCTTGGTTGACGGACTTATCATAGCCGGGATTTCAGGCGTATTGAACCGTGAAGCGGCGGAATACATAGCGGATTTGGGCATGGTTTACGGATTGGGAAAAGAGAAGCTGCGCGGTTTATTTTCCCTTTCACGCGTGGTTCTGATCCAGAACATAGAAGGGGTTGGCAGGGGCGATTTATATAGAGCTCTCCAATACAGAAAGGATTTCGGACATTATTTAGGGGAAGCCGTGGCGGAACAGGGAATCATAACCCTTAGAGAACTGGCGGTAAAATTTCCCGAGAACGCAGTTACGGGATTAGAGTGGAAAATTAATAATCATGAGATGGTGAAAGCGGGAGATACGATTGCCACATACAAAAAAGTAAAAAAGAACAAGGATAATGCGAACTTTTTTTTGGGGGGAAACGAAGACAGGCTAGAAGCTATAAAAGCCGTGCTTGCAAATTCTGCATGTAAGAGGATCGACTCTCCGGAAGAAGAGTCTAAGAAGGAACAGATTTTGGCCTCTGTTTCCGGAAAACTGTTTCGGTTCAGCTTTAAGGGAATCTGGTATTGTGTCATAGCCCATGAAACGGATGATATAGCTTCCGTAAAAAAATGGGGTATTGCGGGCTCTGCCCGGCCGGATGTAAAGAGTTAATATAAAAGAGGTTCCTTAAGTTTGCGGGATGAGAGGCGTTAAAAAAGCAGGAGGATTTGTGATGGCTGTATTTACGGAGGATAGCAAGGTATTTCAAGGATTTATCGATGAGGTGGGAAGGATAGCCGGTGACGCTGCCGGATATGCAAAGGAAGACGAGATAAAGGCCCTGAACCGGCTGGCGGAAAATTTCAGGAGAAAGACGGATGATTTTTACAGAGAAAACAGAAAACTGAATATCGGCGTGGTAGGGCAGGTCAAAGCCGGAAAATCTTCGTTTTTAAACACACTGCTTTTCGGAGGGCAGGAAATCCTTCCGAAAGCCTCAACCCCTAAAACGGCAACTCTCACCAAAATGGAATATTCCAAAGACAATATGATTCAGGTGGAATATTATTCCGTGGAGGAATGGGAAGTGCTGGAGGAAAACGCCGCAGTGGATCTGGACGACGAGATTTATTCTTCCGCCCGGGAAATTGTGGAAATGGTAAGGCGCAATGGGGTGGATCCTCTTACTTATCTGGAGAAGGGATATGACAGAAAGGAGTTCGGAACATATGAGGAGTTGGTTGCAAATCTGAACGATTATGTGGGGGAGGACGGAAAATTTACGCCCCTTGTAAAAGCCGTGACATTATATTTGAACAAAGAAGAATTTCAGGGGCTTTCCATAGTGGACACGCCGGGATTAAACGACCCCATCGCATCCAGAACCATACGGACCAAAGAATTTATGGAAGTGTGCGATGTTGTGTTCTTTTTGAGCCAGTCAGGAAGTTTCTTGGATAAAAGTGACTGGACACTGTTGTCCAGCCAGCTGCCCCAGAAGGGGGTTAAAAAGCTTGTCCTGATAGCAAGCAAATATGATTCGGGGGTAAGAAACGTACTTCGGCTGCAAGAGGAGGATGATATTTTCGGTGAAGATGACAATACGGCCGATACCATTCCGAAGGCCTGCAAGATTGTCCGGAAAAAGCTGCGGAAGCGCGCCAAGATGAAAGTAGAAGAATTTGTGAGGGATTTGGAGGGGCGGGGCAGTTCCCCGGAGCTGATTGAGGTGATTAAGCAATGCGCCGACCCTGTTTTAGTTTCTTCTATGGTTTATAATATGACGGGGAAACAAGTATCGGAGTATACGGCGGAGGAAAGAAATATTTATGAGGCGTTGACCCTTTTTTCCGAGGATATGGAGCAGGACTTAAAGCTGCTGGGTAATTTTGATGAAGTGAAGGAGCTGTTTGACGAAGCCGTAAGGGAGAAGGAGCAGATCTTAGAGGGGAAAGCCAAAAGCTTTATCCCCAACGCACGAGAAGAATTAAGAGATCTGCTGAGGAGTTGTCTGGAGAAGACGGAGAAACGGCTTCAGGTTCTGGAGGAAAGCGACAGGGAGCAGCTGCAGGGACAGAAGAAGTATATCGAAGGGCAGATGGGAAGCATCCGGGCCGACATTGCCGTTTTATTCGGAGAAATTCAGGCAAAGCTTGAGTCCGAAAAGGTCATCGCCATCCGGGAACTCAGGGATGTCGGCAAGGACTATCTGAATGTCAAGGAGAGGATGGGAAGTATTACCAAAAAGGGTACTTACACAACGGGGCATTTATTTTGGAAAAAGAATCATGTATATACCTATGAGGAGCATTATTCCTACTGTATCGCTGCGGATGCCATTGAAAATTTGAAAAAGTTTGCTATGGATGCCAGCAATCAGGTGGAAAAAGTGTTTTATGAAGCTTTACAGGTAAAAGAAATCAAAAGGAAGCTGTTGAACGTGGTGGTGAATAATTTTGATATGGGCGATGAAAAATATGACTCTTCGCTATTCAGAATTATGATTGAGGAATCCGTGAACGCCATAGAATTCCCCGTTTTTGATATGGACATTTCGGACGCGGTGGATAAGATTGCAGGAAAGTTCAGCGGAGAGCTGACATCGGCCGGAGAAAAGACGGAATTATCGGCGGCATTATCCAAGGCTGTTTCCGGAATTTACAATGAGCTTTGCGGCAGGTTAGGGGAAGCGGTACAGGAAATCAAAAGGGAAGTGGCACAGATCGGACATAGGACAGAGGAGAATCTGCTCTCCGGTATCATGGAGGAGCTGGAAACCTTGTTGAGCCAGTGTGAGCACAAAGACAAGGAAATCGCCCATTATAAGGAATATGCCGAATTACTGCAAAAAGAATTAAAGTAAGCAGCATACGTTTTCGAAAGTATGAAAAGAGGACAAAGCTTCCGAAATGCTGTCAGTATATAAGGGAGGGCTTTATATGCCGAATGACTTGGATATCAAACAGAAGGAATTGAACGCAGCTTTAAACGACTCGTTAGTGAATGCAGCTGCGATTATCACTAAGGATTACTTGAGCAGGTTAGAGAAATACGAAATTATGAAGCCTTCCACGGAAGATATCGATATAGATATTGCCCAGTGCGGTAAGTTTTATCAACTTTCCAGACTTGTTATGAATTATGAGGAAAACTTTTTAAATAAGCTTACCACAATTGTGAATGTGGCTTCCTCTATAGGATGCAGTATAGCAACCGTTATAAAAAGCAACGGATATAAGATTGACTACTATTTCGGCATTCTCTCAAAAAACAACAGGGGGACAACGGAAGCGGACGAGACAAGAAGATCGGCAAATGCCGCCGCTTTTAAAGGTGCATTACAGGGAAATCTGATGGGATCCGAACTGACGGAGCTGTCATCGGAGGAAGTGAAAGCCTTTCAGAAGCTTGCCTTGTCCAAAGAAGGCAGCTGTTACTCGGCTGTGTCAGGCATTGTGGCACTGCGTGATGAGGACGACAAGAGGATGGAAGGATATGTACAGGGAATCGAGAATCTTGTGGATTCCTTAAAGGGACTAAAGTATACCATAGTGATGCTGGCGGATCCGGTGGACACTGCGGAAATACAGGTTATGAAGCAGGGCTATGAAATGCTGCATACACAGCTTGCAACCTTTGCCAAGAGCTCCGTCACCCTCAATGAAAGCGATACACTCTCTCTTTCAAAGACAAGGACGGAAGGGATTTCCGAGGGTATTTCCAAGGGAATATCCATGACCCAGAGCACCACGAAAACAAAAGGAAAATACTTTGGCGGAAGTATAACCACGGGAGTTGATTTTATTATAAAGGCAAATGTGGGGTTCAATGCCGGAGTCAACAGCAGTACGGGTGAGACGGCAGGGCAGACGAACAGCAATGTGAAGTCCACACAAAAAAGCACCTCCAACGCAGAAATGTCTTCCACCTCTAAAACAGCCGGGAAGAGTCTGCAGCTTACTTATGAGAACAGATCCGTGAAATCGCTGTTGGATAAAATTGACAAGCACTTAGAGAGGCTTGACGAGTGTGACAGCTTCGGCGCTTTTAATTGTGCGGCCTATGTGATTGCCGATAGGCGGGAAACGGCGCTGACGGCGGCCAGCAATTACAATGCACTGATGCGGGGGAAGAATTCCAGCGTTCAAGCGTCCCATATCAATTGCTGGCATAAAAAGGAAGATACCGATATCCTTGGAAAATACATCGGCGCTTTGGTTCATCCGAGATTTTTACAGAATAAGGAAGACAAGATTACAGTGACTCCGGCATCCGTTATCAGCGGAGACGAGCTTGCCATCCAAATCGGATTGCCGAAAAAGTCGGTTTCCGGAATTACGGTGATTCCCATGGCTCCTTTCGGCAGAAATGTAACGGAGTGTTCGGAGCATACGGTAACGTTAGGCGCCCTCTGCCATATGGGACAAAAGGAAGGAACGGACGAAAGGGAACAAAAAGTAGAAATAGATGTGGAAAGCTTGTCCATGCATACTTTTGTTACGGGGTCAACGGGTAAGGGAAAATCCACAGCCATTTATTCCCTTTTAGACAAGCTGATGAGGCACAAGGTAAAAGATTCCGGCGAAACCATAAAATTTATGGTGATTGAGCCTGCCAAGGGGGAGTATAAGGACCGGTTCGGGAGCTATGATAATGTAAGCGTATACGGAACCAACGACAAGAAGATGCCTCTGCTGAGGATAAACCCTTTCAGCTTTCCGGAAGACATTCATGTGTTGGAGCATATCGACCGTTTGATTGAAATTTTTAATGTGTGCTGGCCAATGTATGCCGCCATGCCCGCCGTATTGAAGGATGCCGTGGAAAGGGCATATATTGTTTCGGGGTGGAATCTGTCGGAATCCGAATGCAGGTATAAGAATGCAGAAGGGAAACCTTTGTTTCCTTCCTTTCAGGATGTGCTTGGCCAGATTCACAGGGTAATGGACGATTCGTCCTATTCTTCCGACAGCAAAGGGGATTACAAAGGGGCTCTCTGCACGAGGGTGAAATCCCTGACAAACGGATTATACGGCAGGATTTTTACGAATAACGAATTGCCTGCGGAAACATTGTTTGACGAGAATGTCATTGTGGATTTAAGCAGGACGGGATCCGCCGAGACAAAATCTCTGATTATGGGGCTGCTGGTCATGAAGCTGCAGGAGCACCGCATGGCTCATGCCAAGAGGGGAAATGCGCCGTTGAAGCATGTAACCGTGCTGGAGGAGGCGCACAATCTTTTGAAGAGGACTTCCACGGAACAGTCAGGCGAGGGCGCCAACATGGTTGGAAAATCCGTAGAAATGCTGGCAAATTCCATTGCCGAGATGCGTACATACGGGGAGGGCTTCCTGATAGCGGATCAGGCGCCGGGCCTGATGGATTTATCGGTCATCCGAAATACCAATACTAAGATCATTCTGGGCCTGCCGGACTTGGAGGACAGGGAATTGGTGGGCAGAGCCGCCGGAATGAATGATGACCAGATCGTTGAACTGTCCCGCTTGAAAACTTTTGTAGCGGCCGTATATCAGAACAATTGGCTGGAGCCGGTTCTGTGCAGAATAGATACCGATTTTAAGGAGGTGCCGGCATACTGCTATGAGAGACAAAAGGAATCCGAACCGGACAAATACAAATTCGTGGAATTCCTGTTAATGCCGCTGGAGGAAAGAGTGAAACTGGACCGCAGGTACATGGATGAACTCATAAATGAGGTTTACAAGCTGTCCATACCGTCGGAAGCCAAGGCCGCTTTTATCCGGTATACGAAAGCAACGGAAAAAGAGGAAGTACAAAAGCTCAGAGGGCAGGTGGTCTACGGGATATTTAATACCGAGACTGCATTTGGATTGGCAAAGGGTAAGGAGAGTAATATCGGTGGCTGGTATGAATGTATGAAAGAAATGCTGGATCCGGCCATAACGCTTTTAAATGAAAGCGACCAGCAGAAGATTATCGCTTTGATTGCTAAGGAAAAAGCGGAGCTGGATAACAGAGACGAGACAAGGAACCTGTTTGAAAGGTTTATGAATTACATATAAGAAGCAGGCCGGAACAGCAATGGGACGAGGAGGTGTGGGCATGGATTTCATCAGTAAGAAAGTCGAAGCGCCGGAAGCTGTCGAAACGGCAGGGAAAAACGGCAGAGAGTTCAGTCAGGAAGCTCAGGACAAATTTGACCGGCTGTTTGGGGAGGATAAACCGAATCAGCCTGACGGAGCCGAGGTGAAGATTTCTCATTCAAGCTTCAAGGGGAGAGAAGAAAAGTTTGACAGAATGTTTGGGGACGATAAGCTTGACAAGCCTGACATATCAGGAGGGAAGCCCCCCGCCTCGGAGTGGAAGGAAGGAGGGGAAGCATATGCCGGGTCGGACATCTCCGGAGGGAAGTCCCCTGCCTCGGAGTGGAAGGACGGAGGGGAAGTATATGCCGGGTCGGATATATCCGGAGGGAAGCCCCCTGCCTCGGAGTGGAAGGAAGGAGGGGAAGCATATGCCGGGTCGGATATATCCGGAGAGAAGCCCCTTGCCTCGGAGTGGAAGGAAGGAGGGGAAGCATATGCCGGGTCGGATATATCCGGAGAGAAGCCCCCTGCCTTGGAGTGGAAGGAGGAGGGGAATAAGTTTGAACGGCTGTTTGCGGGAGATGATTTGAACAAGGAATCGGATGGAGCGGAGCAGGCGGGCGGCCCATCCGCATTATCGGAAAGTGATTCTCCGGATGGGGATTCTCAGGAAAGCGCTTCCGACGGAAATGATTCTCCGGAAAAGAAAGAATTAACGGAAGAGGAAAAGCAGCAGAAGATACAGAATTTCTTGGACGGGAAAATAGACTTTGAAGAAGTGAAAGAAATTTTTGCGGAATACTATGCCGATGCAGTCAATTCCAATCACCCTTGGTCATGGGGGGATACGATTCCGGGCGGGGATGAATTAACCGGAGGCCAGCGGAAAGCCATCCGGGAATATGCCAGGGAGAAAGGAATGGTTCCCACGGTGCCGACTTATGAAAAAGACGGTAAAACATACGCGGACTTTTCGGAACATCAGGTCTTTGAATGCGTTCTGAACAAGGAAGACTGGCCTAAAACGGACAAGGAACAATTTGATAAATGCAATGAAATGCTGAAAAAAGCCATAGAAGAAAATCCGGAACTGGCGAAGCAGTTCACGAAAGAACAGTTGGAACAGATCAATAGAGGGGAGACGCCGTCGGGATACACATGGCATCATTCGGAAAAGGACGGTGTCATGCAGTTGGTTCCTTACGGCGTCCATAATTCCACAAACCATCACGGCGGCAGGAGTGAGGGCAATTGGGCGGATGCGCCGCGGCAGTAAGAGCCAAGGGATTGTCTGTTGAAGCAGACAGAAGGGAGTCGTTATGATACATTGCAAATCGGTGATAGAGGAAAAAGTTACGGATGAATTAATTGCGGCCAGAGAGAAAAGGTGGAAAAAGACATTGCCCCATGCGTTTCAGGCATTTCTCAAGGAGAACAATGGGGGAATACCCGCCGAAAAAACAGAGGTTGGACAATGGGTAATAGAACGATTCTTATGTATGGTGTCCAATCTGTCGGAATCGGCAGAAGGATATTGGGATATAGATGCCGTTCTCACTAAATATGACGAGTTTATGGTGTTTGACGAGGACTCTGTGGGATATGATTTGATACCCTTCGCACAGTTGAACCACGACAGCCTGTTATGCCTGTGCTATGAGACGGAGGAGCCCTCCGTAGTCGTATGGCAGCTGGAAGGTTCGCAGGAGTTTCGGCCAAAATACACAAAGTGTTATGATTCGTTTTCCGCTTTTTTGGCAACATATTATTAAAGTTTTCTTGTCTTGTATCGGCATGGAATCTGTGCTAGAATAACGCTATATTTTTACAAAAGATATGTTGGAGGGGGTTGCATATGAACTTTTCAGAGAAGAAATATGTTAACAAGACAGCCATTTTGTAGATCTGCCGTGTATGTGACGAAAATACGCAAATGGTGGATTCCGTCCGCCGAATAGTAAATGATTTGAATGAAAGCACTCAGAAAATCCGGATGAATCAATAAACCGCGGGCGATTTAATTATAGATTGCTGCTGTCACTGATTCCCGTGATTTCCGGCTCGAAGTGTGACGAGCACACCGTGGAAGGCGTTTTTAGACACGCTCCGGAGTGTGTCTGTACGGGTGAGTGACAAAATGAAAGTTGGGAGTATAAATAAATGTGGATGCAGATGGTTCTATTTACCCTGTTGTTTCCTGTTCTGCCCTATGTATTATGGAAATGTTATAACAAAGAAAAGAAACCGGAGAGGGGGGAAGCTGTCCTCCGATATGTTATCTATGCACTTTTGATAACTTTTCTGTCGGCAATTGTGCTGGCGGTTTTCAGTGATGACGGGACATCCTTTTGGAAGAAAATCAATGAATCTGCCGAGTTTGTGTTAAAATATGCCGTTATGGAGTTGGGGGCCGCTCTTTTTGTAGCATTTGCGGAATGGAGCTTCCTTAAGAAAAGGGTCAGGATTTGCATAGACTGGGAACAATTTGAAACTTGGAAACCGGCGGTGTTCTGTAAAAAGCATATTTTTCCTTTCCTGCCGTATCTGCTGGCCGTCTTGGTGGTATGCCTGAACGCCAGCCTGATGTTTGACAATGTGGTATGGGGAGATGAGGCGTTTTCCGCCAATACGGCGGAGGCAAGTATGGCCGGAATTCTTCAAGTAATGTATTTCTGGGATAATCATCCTCCCCTTTATTACTATTGGCTGAAGCTGTTCGGAGCTCTGTTCGGTTATACCATACCTGTATATCATTTGGCGTCTTTGGTGCCTTTTGCGGCGGGAATTCTGCTGGCGGTTCTTTATTTTCGGAAAAAGTACGGCAATGTCCCGGCGGTTTTTTTCATTGTGATATCCGGTTTGGGGGCATCTTGTATCGAATATAATCTGGAAATCCGCATGTATGCATTGGCATTTTTCTGTGTCATTGCCTGTTTTGCCTGTTCCAGCCGTGTAATCGCCACCGACAGTAAACGGGCATGGATCGGCATGGTGCTTTGGGGACTGGCGGGAGCGTATTCCCATTATTACGCATTGGTGACAACGGGCTTGATTCTGTTCTTTACCGGAGTGGCGGTGTGGATCCGGCAAAGGGGAAAGTCATGGCTGAAAGGTGCGGGCGCTGTTTTGGCTTATATACTGGGCTATAGTCCATGGTTATTTTTCCTGTTCATTGCCATACGGAATGTGAGCCAAAGTTGGTGGGTATCGGAAATATTGAGTCTGGACACTTCTCTGACCATGGTAATGGGAGGAAGGGGCATGGCAGAAATCGTCGGACCGCTGCTGGGTGTCCTGTCCGTATTTTTAATTCTATCGGATTCGGGAGTTCTTTGTCTGGAAAAACAGAAAGAAGAGATTTCCCTAGAAGTTCACACACCCGGTTTAAAGAATTGGAAGGATGAAACATTTTCTATTGCAATCGGACTGCTTACAATTGCCGGAACGGTTACGTTTGCTTACTTTTTGTGTTTTGTTATGACGCCGGTTCTGGTGGACAGATATCTGTATCCCGTGAGCGGAGTTGCCCTCTATCTGATTGTGATTTGCTGCAGCCGTGGAATGGATCTGTGGAAGCAGCTGGGGGAGAAGGTAGGGCTGCCGCACTTAAAAGTCATGGGAAAAGGGGTGCTGGTGTTCCTGATCTGCATCCTGTTTGTCACCGGCATAGGGAATTTTAAACGCTACAGGGCGACGGCACAGGAGCAGAATGAGATGACAGCCAAGACATTGGCCATAATCAGAAATCCGGGACAAGACGTTAAAATGGTCACAAACGGAGTAAAGCATCTGGGCTGGACAGTGCTGCGTCACTACTATGGAGATAATGAGGTGGTGAATGGAGACTATAATTCGGCGGAAGCAGACAGATTCTGGTATTTTAATCCCAATGAATTGGATCAGGATACGCTGAGGGAGCTGGAGCAAAGCGGTATTTCCGTAACGGCATATGGGCAGAACCAGATTTCGGAGTACACTTTTTATCTATATTATTTCGAAAAGAAGAGCATCGTAAAATGGCCTTCAAATGCATAGAAGGAGATAACGGTTTACGCAAAAAGCGCGCGTGAAAACTCCTCGCGGCGTGGGTGTTCACAGCAATCAAATATTTTTTTAAAAGTTCAAAAAATCACTTGACTTTTAGAGCTGAAGCAGTTATCATATACAGTGTTGCGAATGATATATTGCAGCAGCAATTGTGCGTTTAGCTCAGCTGGATAGAGCGTTTGGCTACGGACCAAAAGGTCGGGGGTTCGAATCCTCTAACGCACGTTATAATATGTGTTTTACATCGGTATGATTACACATGGCGGAAAAGCAGATGCCTTGAGAGTAGGGGAGTCTGCTTTTTTGCTTTTGGAGAATTTGCATCAATTATGCCAGCCGGTTTAAAATCGGAAAACTGCGCAGACAGGGCGGCAGATGCATCAAAACGTTCCGCCCAATATCCGGTTGGAACAGTGTCGTGGTTGAACCAAGCGTCTTTTCGCCGCCGCTTATTATATCCACGGCAACCGCTGCGCAGAAATTGCAAAAACAGCGATTTGGTGCAGACCTGTCTGAATTTGTCATGCGAAAGCTGCGTGGATATTTCTGACGGCGGTAACGAGTGGACGGTAACTTCGCAGATTTGACTTTGCCCGATAAAGTAAGTATAATAGATACAGTTCAGACACGTATTCAGAACGGGCAGTGGAGCATACAATGGAACAGGAGAGAGAGGATTTCAGAAATTGTAAACGGTGTCTGCTCAGGGAAATGGCAGAATCGGAAGAGTATTTTAGTTCTATTCAGGACTATATTGAAAATATGGATCCGGATATCAAAGCAAAGAAGGCTTTATATGAACGGCGCCTTGCCGTCTGTAAGGAGTGTGATATGCTGTTACAGGGCATGTGCAGAAAATGCGGGTGTTATGTGGAGCTGAGGGCAGCGGTGGCGGGTAATACCTGTCCCGGGAAAAAGTGGTAGTGCCGGAGAACGAAGAAATACATGCCTGCAGTGCCGTTTATACAGAGGGAACACATTTTAATAAGAGAGAAATTCAAGATAACGGAATATGTCGGATAGAATGATAAGAGAAAGATGCGGAATATATTGGATAGAGCAGTAAGAAAATAATAGTGAAATATATTGAAAAGAATGGCCAGAAAAAGGTAACGGAATATATAGGAAAGAATGGCAGGAAAAAGGTAACGGAATATATAGGAAAGAATGGAAGGAAAAAGGTAACGGAATATATAGAAAAGAATGGAAGGAAAAAGGTAACGGGATATATAGAAAAGAATGGAAGGAAAAAGGTAACGGGATATATAGAAAAGAATGGAAGGAAAAAGGTAACGGAATATATAGGAAAGAATGGTAAGAAAAAGGTAACGGAATATATTAGGATAGAACATGTGAGAGAAACAAAGGGTAAAGGGTGGAGAATCATGAGTGGGATAGTGTATGATGCGCGCAGGGTCAAAGCCTATGAGGGACTTATGGCGCTTGGGCAGTATGCGGGCAAAGAGGAAGAATGGCTGAACAGGCTGTGGGAAAAGCTGATTCCGGACAACGGCCTGATGAAAGAATTTATGTATTATTTAGATTACCATACCTTTTGTGACGAGGACAGATGCCGGGGGTATGCTTTAACCGATTTGTATGTGTGGCAGATGGATCGTTATAATTTAATCCGGGATATTGGGAAGAATACGGAAAGCTGTAATAAAGAAGCAATGGTATTAAATGCCTTTTACACAATGACTGAAATGAAAAAGGATCCCGATACCTATGTCCGCAGGCTGACGGCGGGACAGGGAATGGATCAGTTATATTAGAGGAGTGGATCATTAAATGACAAAACAGGAATTTTTAGAAAAGCTGCGCCTTGCTTTGACCGGAAATGTTCCCGGAAGTGTAGTTTCGGAGAATCTGCAATATTATGAGGACTATATCAATACGGAAATCCGCAAAGGGAAAAGCGAGGAGGAGGTTCTGGCAGCGCTGGGAGATCCCAGACTGATTGCCAGAACCATTATTACCACTAACTCAAGGGATGATATGGAAGGTACGGGAGACTATAGAGAATACGGGAAATCGGCTCGGCCCCAAGACGGCGGGAAAAGGCATATGCCGATATGGATATGGCTGGTTTGGGGTATTCTGATAATTGTGTTAATTTTCAGTGCGGTGGTGTCGCTGTTGTCTTTTCTCTGGCCTATCTTACTGCCTGTTATTATAATCATGGCGGTAATGGGTGTGGTAAAATTTTTCAGGGATTGGATGAATTAGGCTCATCCGGCCGGTAACAAAACCTGTTGGCAGTCTGTTTCGCATCAGTGTTTCCTAAAGGGGAGAGACAGCCGGATAGGATAATGGCATAAAGATTGTGAGCCATCGGAAACCGATGGCTCACAATGAGGGGAGTATAAATATTAATATATAAGGGGTAGTAAGTAGATGATAGGGGTTCATCTCTTACATGATTCATTATAGTACTTTTGATACAATAAATCAATACAAAAACAGTACCAAAGTACTAAGAATAAATGTATAATTTTTTGTGCGTTTTGCCATACTACTTCCTGTAACCAAAATGATTAGGAGCATGAGTTCAAAGAACATATGCCCCGTATTGAAGCCGCGTAAGTAAGCGGCGGGATGTGAGGAAGAAAATGGATAATTGCAAGAACAGCAACCAGAACAACAATCAGAATCAGAACAACAATCAGAACAATCAGAACAACAAGAATCAGAACAACAACAAGAACCAGAATAACCAGAACAACAATTTCTAAGGTTTTTTTGGTGATAGGGACACGGAAGTGTCCCTATTTACATATGTTGAAAAAGATTGTATACTAAAGAGTGTTGGCTGGAATAGAAAAGCTGTTGAAAAAGATGAATGAGCGGGGAAATATATGCGTGAATTTGAATTGATTGTTCCGTGTCATTTTGGCATGGAATCCATATTGAAAAAAGAAATTACAGATTTGGGATACGATATTACGGAAGTAGCGGATGGCAGAGTGACTTTTTGGGGTGACGAGGAGGCACTGTGCCGTGCCAATATTTTTCTGCGTGCGGCAGAGCGTATTTTGATTAAGATCGGAAGTTTCCATGCGGAAACCTTTGAGGAATTGTTCCAAGGGACGAGGGCGCTGCCATGGGAGGATTATATTCCCGTTGACGGCAGATTTTGGATTGCCAAAGCGGCCAGTGTGAAATCAAAGCTTTTCAGTCCCTCGGATATTCAGTCCATTATGAAAAAGGCAATGGTTGAGCGTCTGAAGGGCATTTATAAAGTCAATTGGTTTGAGGAGTGCGGGGACAGCTTTCCCTTGCGGGTATTCCTGATGAAAGATGAGGTCACTGTGGGGCTGGACAGCACAGGGGAATCTTTACATAAGCGCGGCTACAGGAAGCTGGCGGCTCAGGCGCCCATTGCCGAAAATTTAGCGGCGGCGCTGATTATGCTGACTCCATGGAACAAGGATAGAATCTTGGTGGATCCCTTTTGCGGAAGCGGGACGTTTCCCATCGAGGCGGCTATGATGGCGGCTGGCATGGCTCCGGGCATGAACCGTCATTTTACGGCGGAAAGCTGGCCGCATATTATCGGAAAGCACAATTGGTCCGATACATTGGAGGAAGCACGTGAACTGGTGGATTTGAATATAGATCCGGATATTCAGGGCTATGATATTGATGACCGGATGATGGCGATAGCGAGGGAGAATGCGAAGCTGGCAGGTGTGGATAAATTGATCCATTTCCAGAGGAGGGGGATAGAGCAGCTGAGCCATCCGAAAAAATATGGCTTTTTGATCACCAACCCGCCTTATGGGGAAAGGCTGCAGGATAAAGAGGAAATGCCGGCGCTGTACCGGATGATCGGACAGAAATTCCAAGAACTGGACTCCTGGAGTATGTATCTGATTTCGGCGTATGAGCAGGCCGAGAAGGATATCGGGCGGAAGGCGGATAAGAACCGCAAGCTATACAATGGCATGATAAAAGCTTACTATTATCAGTTCTTAGGCCCTAAGCCGCCGAAAAGGACAGTGAAAGCTGTTCAGAAATAGGATATGACAACAAGGTATCATAGCAGGAATGGAAACAAAGCAGAGAAAATTACGAAAAGAGAATATGGCTGTCATTTTTGTTTTGTGGAGCCTTATGTGTGCTGCCGCCATGACGGTGGTGCTGCATTTGGAGACACAAAAAACAATTGTCATTGCCGATATGCCGCAGGGATTGACGGCGGGAGCGGTTCAGGCCGATTGTGATTTGCGGCTGGAGCAGAGAGAAGGCGGCGGGGGAGACATTTCTATTCCACTGCCGGAAAACGTGAAGGCAGAGGACATCATTGTGGAAAACCGCTATATGGAGCGGGAATTGTGGATTTATATCCGCAGTGATAATACGGAATTTTTTGAATATAGCTATGTCGGTGTGGATTTGCCGTCTGTCTTAGAAGCAAAGTATGAGATACAGCCGGACGGAATCTTATTAAAGTTTACCATGGACAGGGTGCAGGAATATAGAAGTACTATGGGGGATCATGTTCTGGAGGTGGCGGGAGGCAGACCCGAAGATATGTATTCTTATATCGTGGTCATAGATCCCGTTGGCGGAGGCGGAGACAGCGGCCTGTGTGGTTATGAATATCAGGAAAAAGAGCTGGCGCTGCAGATTGCAAAGCTGGTTCAGAAAAATTTTGCGTCGGAGGATGTCAAACTGTATCTCACCAGAAACGAGGATGCGGATGTGTCCGCGGAGAACAGGAGAGCTTTGGTAAATGCCGTGGGAGCCGATTTCTATATCGGGATCGGTGCGGCGGAAAATCCGGCGGATGAAAGTGTTTACGGTATTCAATGTTACTACAACGACGAGTACTATCGTTCCGGTTTCGGGAACGTGGATTTGGCAGATATTGTGACAAAAGCAGTGACCATTGCCAGCAGTAACCGTGCACTTGGGCTGGTTCCGGCAGAGGAAGACAGTATTTTGAGGGAAATCAATATTCCTGCGGCACAGCTGTCCGCGGGATATTTGTCCAACGGTGAGGAACGCGACTTATTACGGCAGGAAGCTTATTTGGAGAAGGTGGCGGAAGGTGTCATAGATGCCATTGAGGAGGCTTGCGAAAGACTGTCTCAGTGATGTGTGAAAGAAAAATCAAGTTATTCCCTGAAGAATCGCCGGAGCGAAGCTTTCCGGTTTTGCGCCGGTTTATACCTGAAAGAATGTAAGAGCGGCGCTTATCCGGACTTGTACCGATTTTTAGTGCAAACAGTTAAAGCAGTTACCAGACCGAAAAGACAGCGCATTTTCGGTCTGGTATTGCGGCAGGGCTGCGATACGGAAGAGAGAGTAGGAGAAGGTATTGATAGGAGAAAGTATGGAGGAAAAGGATGCATATGGGGCGAATTATTTTTGCAACGGGTAATGCCGGAAAAATTCGGGAAATCAATGCTATTATGGCAGACACCGGTATGGAGGTAGTCTCCGTGAAGGATGCGGGAATTCAAATAGACGTTGAAGAAAACGGGAAAACATATGAAGAAAATGCATTGATTAAGGCGAGAGCGGCAGCGGCAGTGTCAAAAGACATTGTTATGGCAGATGACTCCGGTTTGGAGATTGATTATCTGAACGGCGAACCGGGGATTTATTCCGCAAGATATCTGGGGGAAGACACTTCATATCGTATCAAGAATGCCGATTTAGTCAGCCGTTTGGAAGGGGTGCCCGATGAGAAACGGACAGCTCGTTTTGTATGCGCCATTGCCGCGGTGCTGCCGGACGGCAGAGAGCTGACTGTGAGGGCTGCTATAGAAGGCCGCATCGGCTATGAGGAAAAGGGAGCAAACGGATTCGGATATGATCCTATCTTTTATGTACCGGAATTTCAAAAGACAACGGCAGAACTGACAGAGACAGAAAAAAATGAGGTCAGTCACAGAGGGAAAGCACTCAGACTTATGAAAGAGGAATTAAAGAAATATGAAAATATTACTTGTCAGTGACACTCATAAAAAAAACGAAAACTATTTCATTGTGTTGGAGGAGGTAAAGCCGGATTTGGTGATTCATTGCGGAGACGGAGAGGGCAGTGAATATGCGCTGACGCAGGCGGCGGATTGCCCTGTGGAGATTGTTTTGGGGAATAATGACTTCTTTTCCGATCTGCCGAGGGAAAGAGTATTGGAACTGGAAGGGTATAAGGTGTGGGTTACTCATGGGCATAATTACTATGTGTCCATGGGGAGGGAAACTATCAAGCGGGAAGCGGCGGCCAGAGGTATGGACATCGTCTGCTTTGGGCATACACACCGTCCTGTGGTGGATGTAGAGGATACGGTGACGGCATTAAATCCGGGAAGTTTATCCTATCCGAGACAGGACGGCAAGCGGCCCTCCTATATGATAATGAATTTAAAACAGGGAATTAAAGCGGATTACAAAATACATTATCTGTAACTTGACATATTTTAGGTAATTCGATATACTTATTACTGTCTTTCGGGGTATGGCTCAGCTTGGCTAGAGCGCCTGGTTTGGGACCAGGAGGTCGCAGGTTCGAATCCTGTTACCCCGAGTAATGTATTTAAGGGTTTTCTTTAGCCGTCATCCCATTTAGATCCTCTTCTTCTGACAAATCTTCATATGTAGTTAAAATACCACCTCCATATAAAAATCCTCTCCTAAGACAGTGTAATTTCCGTTATCGCCATGAAGATACATTGTCTGCAATGGGATATTGGTAGTAAGAATTTCGTCATCGGATATATCCTTAAGTCCTTCCGCTGTTTGAATGGTGGTTTTGGTGATATTGCTTAAATTAAAAAAGTATTGCTGCTTAAATAAATAAACCGGAAATCAAACATAGTATAATTCTCCTTTCTTCCGTATTCCGGATTTTAGGAATAAGGTGATGAATGAAAAAAGAATTTTCCATTTGCTGCGGGCAGCAGTGATGGGAAATTCTTTTTTAATAGCCTTACTTTTTCAATCCGCAGTTATTCATCTTAAGATAATTCCTGACAGAAAAAGAATACCATATATTCTGCCTTAAGTAAATCAACTATTATTATACGTTCAGTAATGCTATTAAAAAATATTAATATTTAGTATTGCCAAAGGTGATAAAATATGATATAAAAATATAAGAAGTACCGAAAATAATAAAAGACATTCACTGTAATAATTAAATGCTGTGGAAAGTAATGTATGTAAAATATAAGAAATGGTAAAAAGGCAGCGGGAAGAAAGACCGGACAAACGTAAAGATTTCCACATAGCACACAGTATCTGCCTGATATGTGCAGTCCGGTTAGGAGGGAGGTCGGATAACAAAATGAAAATTGCCCATGTATCGGAAACGGCGGATGGCATCGTTGTACAAGATTTGAAGGAACACTTGGGGCATGTGGCCGAATTATGCAGCGGATATATGGAGTATATAGGCTGTCCGGCCATGGGATATTTGGTGGGAATCCTGCATGATGCGGGTAAATGTCTCCCGCCGTTTCAAGCCCGCATGGAGGCAATCCGTTCAGGGCGGCCTGATCCCGGGCAGAAGGTCGGACATGCCTCCGGAGGTGCAGTCCTTTTGGAAAAAACAGCGGGGGATTCAGGGGAATCCGCCGATCCGGCCAAGCTGTTTGCGATTCAGTCCATGTGCGAAGCCGTTTTTTCCCATCATACTTCTTTGCCGGACAATGTTTCTCCGGACGGGGAGGACGGATATGAAAAGCGCATGGACTGTGACGAAGAAGAGCTGCTTGAGATAGAAAGCTATCTTCGGAAGGAAATTATAACAGAAGAAAAGCTTCAGGAGCTTTTACGGCAGGTTTATGCGGAGGCGGGAGAATTATTCCATAAAGTGAGGAAAAATACAAGGAATTTCAGGGAAGCGGGCTTTTATTTGGGATGCTTCCAGAAAATGCTGTTGTCGGCGCTGATCGATGCAGATTGGCTGGACAGTGCGGTGAGTGGGGGAAGCGCCGTGCCTGATTTTCAGTCTGTGATCGAAAGGGAGTGCCTTTACAGGACGGAAAGGCAACGGTTATTTCGAACCTTTCTGGGGAATTTAGAGCAAAATCTACAGAAAATGAATGTTTTTCAAAATGCCATTCATTTCTGGCGGAACTATATCTCCCAATGCTGTAAAGAGGCCGGGAACAGGAAGGGAGGAATTTACACTTTATCCTGCCCTACAGGTGCAGGAAAGACTTTATCCGCACTGCGGTTTTCACTTAGTCACTGTATTGAACAAAAGAAAGATAAAATCTTTTATATCATACCCTATATGTCCGTTATTGACCAGACGGCCAAAAGCATTAAAAAAGCGCTGAAATCAGAGATGCAGACGGATTTTGACATACAGGCGGAAAACAGTATTCTGGAGCTGCATTCCAATGCGGAGCCATACAAAGGTTCGGAGTATTACACGGATAAGAGTGCTGAATACGGGGAGTGTTCTCAGGACAGAAGTTTTTGGGCACAGAGAATGGCGGAGCCCATTGTGCTGACTACCATGGTGAGATTTTTAAATACATTTTTTGCTGCGGGGACAAGGAATCTTCGACCTGCCCATCGGTTCCGGAACGCGGTGCTTTTATTTGATGAAATTCAAACGCTTCCCGTAAAACAGGTGGCTGTTTTTAACAGTTTGATAAATTATCTGTCGGAGATTTGTGGATGTACCTGCGTGTTGTGCACTGCCACACAGCCTCTTTTAGGAGAGGTCAGAGAGCCGGTATATCCTGTAAAAATGGCACAGCCGCCGGGACTGGCAGAACTTCCGGAAGAGGCGGTGAATACTTTTAAACGCGTGCGCATTCAGGATGGCAGAAAGCGCGGCGGCTATTCGGGAGAGGAGCTGGCCGGGTTTGTATGGGATAGGGCTAAGGAAAACGAAAGTGTTCTGGCGGTCATGAATACAAAACAGTCGGCTCTTACGGTTTATCAGGAAGTCATTCGGAGGGCAGAGGGTGAATTTCAGGTGTATTATCTGTCCACCAGACTGTATGCCGCCCACAGGAAGGAAATTATAGAAGAAATCAGGACGGCTTTGGCGGTAGGGGAGAAGATCATTGTGGTCAGCACTCAATTAATTGAGGCGGGGATAGATTTTGATTTCGGATGCGTCATCCGTTCTTTGGCGGGAATGGACTCCGTTGTTCAGGCGGCAGGGAGATGCAACCGCGAGGGAAAGCGGGAGACGGGAACGGTTTATATCGTTAATCCGGGGGACAAGCTGGAATCTCTGGCACATTTAAAGGATATAGGGGAAGGGGCGAGGCAGACGGACAGGCTGTTAAGTGAATTTGACAAAGCGCCGGACAATTTTGATTATGACCTGCTCTCCGATAAAGCGATACGTACTTATTTTCAATATTATTTTTGGAATCGGAAGAATGAGATGGTATATCCTATCCCCAAGGTCAGCGAGTACAGTTTATACGACCTGCTTTCCGATAATAAAAGCCTGCTGGACTCTGCCGTAAAGCATAACGCGTACAAAATAAAAGCGCTGAACCAAGCTTTCCATACCGCCGCAAACTATTACAATGTGATAGAGACAGGGGGAGATCCGGTCTTTATACGCCGGGGGAGAGGGAAGGAAATCTGGGAGGAAATACAGAGGGCATCGGAATATAAGGAAATAAAACAGCTGCTTAAGGAAGCACAGCAGTTTGTGGTAAATGTGCCTTTATATGAATTGAAAAAATTAGGGGAGAGTAAGGGGGTAATACAGTGGGAGGATAAAATGGGCATGTATGTTTTAAATGAGATGTATTATGACGACAGGACGGGGTTAAGCGGAGAAATAGGCGACACCATGCCGCAGTATGTTTTCTAGAGCGTGTTTGAAAATTGCAATTTGGCTCAAATATCCCGCGAAGTGGGGCGCGCAGATGGAGGGAATGAATTTTTATCCTGCTATAATGACGATAAATGCGGTATTTATTAAGTGCAGTTAATTGAAAAGCCGTATTGTAATGAAGCGGCGGGAAGGAGGAGCATAGAAGGAACATGGAGAAAAAGAACAGCATTGAATTTTTACTGACGGGGCGGCGGGCGCTTTTTACGGATCCTGTCAGCAGAATGGGCGGCGAAAAGTTTTCTTATCAGGTGCCAACCTATCAGGCGCTGAAAGGAATATTGGAAAGCATATACTGGAAGCCTACGATTATCTGGGTCATTGACAAAGTGCGCGTCATGAAACCCATAAAATCGGAATCTCAGGCCGTCAGGCCCATTGACTATGGCGGAGGGAACACACTGTCCATTTACACCTATCTCTCGGATGTGGAATATCAAGTTCAGGCTCATTTCGAATGGAATGAGAACCGGGGGGACTTAAAAGAAGACAGAAATGAAAATAAGCACTTTTTCATAGCAAAGCGTGCTTTGGAAAAAGGGGGGAGAAGAGATATCTTTCTGGGCACAAGGGAGTGTCAGGGATATGTGGAACCTTGCAGCTTCGGCAGCGGGGAAGGAGCCTATGAGGATTATCCTGAGTTCCCTCTTGGGGTGATGTTTCATGGTTTTACTTATCCCGATGAGGCAGTGCGGCCGGAGGAAAAGAATAAACTGACGGCAAGGTTTTTCCGTCCCTTGATGAAAAAAGGGGTTATCCTGTTCCCGGCTCCGGAGGAGTGTACCATACGCCGGATATTGGCGGATCGTAAGCCCAAGGAATTTAGTCTGAGTAAAGGCAATATAATTCTTGCGGGGGGAGGTGCTTTGGATGAGCTGGCTGAATGATTTGTATCTGACCTATGAAGCATGCAAGAGTGAAGCGGGTATCGTCAGGGACAATCAGCCTTTGCTTCTGCCCATCGCCCATTTGACCCAGAACGCTCAGCTGGAGGTGGTTTTAGACGGTGAGGGGAATTTCGTCAGGGCATACCGGGTGGAAAAGGGGGATGCGGTTACGGTCATCCCGATTACGGAAGATTCGGGCAGCAGGAGCGGAAGCGCGGTGTATCCCCACCCTTTGGCGGACAAGCTGGAATACATTGCGGGGGATTACGGGGATTTTGTCTCTGGCAATAAAAAAGAGAAATTTGAAACTTATCTGGCTCAACTGGAGCAATGGGCACTTTCGGAGTACAGCCTGCCTCAGGTGGAAAGTGTGTTCCTTTATTTGAAAAAGGGTTTGCTTATGCATCATTTACTGGATGCCGGATTCATTGCTTTTGAGGAGGGGAAACTCACTGCGGAAAAGCAGCAGGGTGTTTCCGCGGAGGACTGGTTTGTCCGGTTTTCCGTCGAAATACCGGGGCGGGAGGAGAGCCGGCTATACTGTGATACGCAGGTGTTTGAAAGCTACATAGACTATTATTTATCAAAGCAGGAAAAGAAAGAATTATGCTATGTCTCAGGTGAAACAGTGCCCTGTTCCGAAAAACATCCCGCAAAGATCAGGAATACCGGGGATAAGGCAAAGCTGATATCGTCCAACAATGCCTCGGGAGTTCTGACCTTTAAGGGCAGATTTCAGGAAAGCGGGCAGGTGGCCTCCGTCAGTTACGAGATTTCCCAGAAGGCACATAACGCGCTGCGCTGGCTGATTGCCAAACAGGCCTGTCTGAGGGTAGGGGAACAGGTCTTTGTGGTTTGGTCCGTGGAAAACCCGAAAGTGGAGAATCCGTTTGCCGAGTTTTTCGGGGAGGAAGAAGCAGGAGCTTCCAGCGATGAAGCCTATGCGGCTAAAGTCCGGAAAGCCATTTGGGGGACGGACAGGGAGCCGGAAGGGAATGAAAGCGTGATGGTGATGGGGGTGGAGGCTGCCACCACCGGCCGTTTGTCCGTTCCTTTTTACCAGAAATACGGGGCGCGGCAGTTCCTTCAAAATATTGTAAAGTGGAAGACGGAAGCCTGCTGGGCGACTAAGCACGGAAAAGATCGGGGAGCGGCGGTATGGTCTCCCTCTCTCATTGATATTGTGAAGCTGGTAGCGGGGGATAAGAACGATAAATTAAATAAGAGTATGAGAGAGCGGCTGATTCCCTGTGTGGTGGAAGGCAGGCGGCTGCCCTATGATGTGGTGCTTTCCGCCGTGAAGCAGGCGGTCAATCCCATGCATTACGAGAGCTATTGGGAGTGGAACAAGGTAGTGTCAATTGCTTGTGCGCTGTTACGAAAATGGCAGATAGAAAGAGGAAACGGAGAGGAGGGATATGGTATGGAGTTAAACGGGAGAAGCGAGGACAGAAGTTATATTTTCGGGCAGCTTCTTGCCACGGCGGAAATGCTGGAGAGGAGTGCGCTGGCCATAGGAAGCGGAAAGGATCCGGTTAGAAATACGGCGGCGGAGAAATATTTTGTCCGGTTCCAAAGGTATCCGGTGGAAACATGGATTACAATCAGAAATCAGCTGCAGCCTTATGTTTTAAAGCTTCATGCGGCAGGAAAGCCATTTTATATCAGCCGGATGGATGAATTGACTGAAAGGCTGGACTTGGCGAAAAAAGAGAAGCTTGAACCTACATTTTTACAGGGATACAGTTGTCAGATGATGGAATATCGGAAGTATTTTAAGAAGGCCGAGAAGGAACAAAGTGAGAAAGAGTAATTTCTGATAACAGTAAAGCCTGTATACTGACCGTATTACATTTCGCAAAATATCTTGCCTGAATTTCCATCTGCAGCGTTAGATTCCCTAGACGCAGCCACCGCTGCGCCGCCGGAAATCTTCCTTGCAGACTGAAAATTCATTCTGCGCTATTTAGCTGAAAGTAATCTGGTCAGCACACTAGGGTAAGGGTGTTTGCAGATTGAAGTTTGAGCCGCCGATGGCGGCATGACTGGAAGTTTGTGTCTGCGCGCTGCTTGGCAGAAACTTTATGTGTACAATATTTTGTGCGATATGCGGAGTAAAGGTGCAATATGGGAAGCAAAAGTACAATATGCGGAAAAATATGAAAAATATGGAAAGCAGCGCAGAAATGAGGTAGAATATGAGCGAATTTACGAACAAAATTGATTTTGCGGTGGTGTTCAGTGTGAAAAATGCAAATCCAAACGGAGATCCGCTGAACGGGAACAGGCCAAGGGAAACTTATGACGGTTTTGGGGAAGTGTCGGATGTGTGTTTAAAAAGGAAAATACGCAACCGTATGATTGATCTGAAATATCCCGTGTTTGTCCAGTCGGATGAGAAAAATGTAGACGGAATCAAGAGTCTGAGTGAGAGGGCAGGTTCTGCGCCGGAACTGAAGGCAGCGGGGAAGGATAAGGAAAAGTATGCGGCGGCAGCCTGTAAGAAGTGGATGGATGTCAGAACTTTCGGACAGGTATTTGCCTTTAAGGGAAACGGATCTGACGGTGTTTCGGTGGGCGTGAGAGGGCCTGTCTCCGTCCAGACCGCAGTCAGTGTCGTACCCATTGATATTTCATCCATGCAGATTACGAAGAGTGTCAACAGCGAACCCAGCGAAAAGAAATCTTCCGATACCATGGGAATGAAGCATAGGGTTGATTTTGGTATGTATGTCACCTATGGCAGCATCAACCATCAGCTGGCGGAGAAAACAGGATTTTCGGATGAAGATGCGGAAGTAATCCGGAAGATTTTGGTGACGCTTTTTGAAAATGATGCTTCTTCTGCAAGGCCGGAGGGCAGCATGGAGGTGTGTAAGGTGATTTGGTGGAGACACAATTCTTTTCTGGGACAATATTCCTCTGCAAAGGTGCACAGGAGCCTTCAAGTGAGGAAGAAACAGGGAGTTGATATCCCTAAATGTACCGATGACTTTGAGATCATAGTAGAGGAAATGGACGGCTTAAAGGCGGAGATATATGACGGAATCTGAATATAGGGAAGAAGATTTTTTACAACTTTCAGGACTGCAGCATTTTGCCTTTTGCAGAAGACAGTGGGCATTAATTCATGTCGAGCAGCAGTGGGCCGAAAACGTGCTCACTGCAAAAGGGAATCTGTTCCATGAGAAGGTACATGACGGTTATTCCTCCGAGAAGAGAAAGGATATTATTATTTCAAGGGGAATGCCCATACATTCCAGAACGCTTGGAATCAGCGGGGAATGTGATGTGGTGGAATTTGTCCGTAGAGATACGGCAGATATGGGAATCACTTTGCCCGGACGGGAAGGGCTGTATGTGGTACGTCCTGTGGAATATAAAAGAGGCAGATCGAAGCTGACGGATGAAGATAGGGTGCAGCTGGCGGCGCAGGTGATGTGTCTGGAGGAAATGTTTTTGACGGAAATACCGGAAGCCTGCTTATTTTACGGGGAAACGCGCAGAAGAGAGCATGTAGAGATTACGGAAGAATTAAAAAGCCAATGCCGAAAACTTCTTCAAGAGATGCATCAACTTTATGCCAGAGGATATACACCGATGGTTAAAAAAACGAAGAAATGCGGGGCCTGTTCGCTGAAAGAGATATGTCTGCCGAAACTGGAGAAACGGAAGAAGGTAACAGCGTATATTTCCGAGTACATGGAAGAGGAAATTTGAAGAAAAATGGCAATAGAAAAAATACTGTTTACAAATGAATAACGCTGTATGGGAAAATACATTACAGTGAGGGGTGAGAGATTGAAAAAGCTGTTGAACACATTATACATTACATCCGGCGATTATTATCTGTCGTTGGATGGGGAAAACGTGGTCATCACACAAAATAGAAAGGAAATTGGCCGGCTTCCGCTGCACAATCTGGAAGCTGTTGTAACATGCGGATATGCGGGAGCTAGTCCGGCGCTTATGGAAAAATGTGCGGCGGAAAATATTTCTTTAACATTTTTGTCCACATCGGGCAGGTTTCGGGCGAAAGTAACAGGAAAGGCATATGGAAATATTCTGCTGCGGAGAACACAATACCGAATGGCTGATAATAGTAAGGAGGCTTTAGAGATTGCTAAAAATTTTATGATCGGAAAAATATATAATGAAAGAAGCGTTGTTAACAGAGCCATAAGGGACTATGCGGAGAGATTGGATACCGAAAAACTGAGCCGGGTTTCCGGGCAGCTGAAAGATATTTTACAAGCTGTGAAGGAGGTTAAGACGGTGGAGGGGCTTCGAGGTTATGAGGGGGAAGCTGCCTCCAGATATTTTTCCCAATTTGACCAGCTGATATTACAGCAGAAAAAAGACTTTCGTTTTGACGTGAGAAACAGAAGACCGCCCCTTGATAAGGTAAATGCATTATTATCTTTTACCTATTCGCTGTTGACTGCTATGTGTGTAGCGGCGCTGGAAGCGGTGGGGCTGGATCCTTATTCAGGATTCATGCATACCGATAGACCGGGTCGATGCTCTTTGGCATTGGATTTACTGGAGGAGCTCAGGGCGCCATATGCTGATAGATTTGTATTGTCATGTATCAATAAGAAAATAGTAGACCCGACGGATTTTGAGCAGAAAGAGAACGGCGCAGTATTATTAAACGAATCGGGCCGAAAAAAGTATCTATCTGCATGGCAGAACAAAAAAGCCGAAAAACTGACTCATCCGTATCTTCAAGAAAGTATTGAATGGGGATTGGTACCATATGCACAGGCATTACTGCTGGCCAGATATATAAGGGGAGATTTAGATGGGTATCCGCCTTTTTTCTGGAAATAAAGCGGTGCATATCGGCATGTAATTCGGGGTGGAAAGGAGCAAAATGCTTATAGTTGTTACATATGATGTTTCGACAGAGACATCGGCGGGCAGAGCCAGATTGCGTAAGGTTGCCAAACAATGTCAAAATTACGGTTTGCGTGTTCAGAATTCCGTGTTCGAATGCAAGCTGGATGAAGCTCAATTTTTTGTATTTAGAAGTAGCTTGCTTAAGCTGATCAATGAGAATGAGGATAGTCTAAGGTTTTATCGTTTAGGGAACAATTATCAAAATCGAATCGAGCACTATGGCAGTAAAGAGATACAAGATATCGACGCTCCTTTAATTTTTTAGTGGGTGCGGATACCAAGCAGACATGATTTTACTGGGGGGTTCGCACCCTCAAAAAGAATCATAGAGTTTCAAGTGATAGTTTTAAAAGTATTAAAAATGTAGTTTTTTGGTGAAAATATATTGAGTTCTATTTGCAAAAAGAGATGATTTTGTTTATTTTTGCTGTCACTCCCTTTGCGGGAGTGTGGATTGAAATCACACTCTCGTAAATGTCATCAACGTCACCTGAAGTCACTCCCTTTGCGGGAGTGTGGATTGAAATGCAAAATCCCCAAGCTTATCCTTGCCGCGCTTGCCGTCACTCCCTTTGCGGGAGTGTGGATTGAAATTCCAAGCGTTTTAACGTCCATGTCCGTAAATCCGTCAGTCACTCCCTTTGCGGGAGTGTGGATTGAAATTGCCACAAAAGGACAACACACATTCCTGCAAATCCGTCACTCCCTTTGCGGGAGTGTGGATTGAAATTCAAATGGCCCGCGTCACCAATTGCCGCTTTAAAGTCACTCCCTTTGCGGGAGTGTGGATTGAAATTCAGGTATCATTTCGTCGTAAAACATCTCATCAAACGTCACTCCCTTTGCGGGAGTGTGGATTGAAATGCGTATCCCATATGGGACAATGGATATAGACGGCATCGTCACTCCCTTTGCGGGAGTGTGGATTGAAATCAGCGCCGGGCGTTTAGTGCTATTCCGTTTTTTAGTCACTCCCTTTGCGGGAGTGTGGATTGAAATGGAATTGTGAGCCGTATACGACAGTATCAATTACGTCACTCCCTTTGCGGGAGTGTGGATTGAAATGCCGCTCTGACCCGCCCCAATAGCTTCCAAATAAAAGTCACTCCCTTTGCGGGAGTGTGGATTGAAATCTTCCATTTTTGTATCTCCTCTCAGCTTTGATTAGTCACTCCCTTTGCGGGAGTGTGGATTGAAATTAGCGCGCCACAGGGGCATGTGCGTGCCGCCTGCTCGGTCACTCCCTTTGCGGGAGTGTGGATTGAAATAGATATGTATTTAAGGGATATGACTGGCTTGGAGTCACTCCCTTTGCGGGAGTGTGGATTGAAATTTCGATCGCAATCTGAGTTATCCATCCTTTATCGTCACTCCCTTTGCGGGAGTGTGGATTGAAATAGGTGCTCCGCTTGGTCTATAAACGGCTGCCCTAGCGTCACTCCCTTTGCGGGAGTGTGGATTGAAATAATCATTGAGTAGGCGGTCTGCGTAATGCCTAATTGTCACTCCCTTTGCGGGAGTGTGGATTGAAATATGACGTTGGTGAGAGTTGCAGAAATTGCAGAAAAGTCACTCCCTTTGCGGGAGTGTGGATTGAAATCTGCTTTCCTATGGCCCATTTGATTTTGTTATACAGTCACTCCCTTTGCGGGAGTGTGGATTGAAATTCAGATTCCGCTGCGGCTGTATCTGCGGATTGTGCCGGTCACTCCCTTTGCGGGAGTGTGGATTGAAATTCAGATTCCGCTGCGGCTGTATCTGCGGATTGTGCGTCACTCCCTTTGCGGGAGTGTGGATTGAAATCATTGAAACTCCGTTACCTACAATGGTTAAGGCGTGTCACTCCCTTTGCGGGAGTGTGGATTGAAATCTCCCAAAGCCATTTAAGCAGGTCAGCCAAAGAGTCACTCCCTTTGCGGGAGTGTGGATTGAAATAGCGGTATCGGGCAGGCATCACCGACCACAAGGCAGTCACTCCCTTTGCGGGAGTGTGGATTGAAATCTCTTCCTATACGGATTGTTTTCGGGTCTTGCGGATGTCACTCCCTTTGCGGGAGTGTGGATTGAAATTCGTTTTACGATAACAAAAAAGTCACCTCCAGTATTGTCACTCCCTTTGCGGGAGTGTGGATTGAAATCGCTTGCCCTCTCTGCTCCGAATGGGATTTTCTGCGTCACTCCCTTTGCGGGAGTGTGGATTGAAATATGTACTTTTAGTTGATGCAATCATAACCCTTGTGTCACTCCCTTTGCGGGAGTGTGGATTGAAATTATTGATTGACTGATTTTATTATATCACTTACCGAGTCACTCCCTTTGCGGGAGTGTGGATTGAAATATGCCACACCGCCTTTCCCGGCAACCATGACCTGTGTCACTCCCTTTGCGGGAGTGTGGATTGAAATCCGAAGTTTATCTTGCCCCCTATCATAGTGTATGTCTGTCACTCCCTTTGCGGGAGTGTGGATTGAAATCGATTTCCTCCCGCCAGAACCTATCAAGATAGCGGTCACTCCCTTTGCGGGAGTGTGGATTGAAATCGCAAAATGCACATGAACATTTACGGATACCCACTGTCACTCCCTTTGCGGGAGTGTGGATTGAAATATCAACCAAAAGGACGCTATTGGGGGGTGGAGCCATGTCACTCCCTTTGCGGGAGTGTGGATTGAAATCGTAGCCAGTGCCGGAAACTGTACCAAAATTATAGTCACTCCCTTTGCGGGAGTGTGGATTGAAATATAGGATCCGCCCCGGCCAGCGCTGCCGACAGAGTCACTCCCTTTGCGGGAGTGTGGATTGAAATCCAAAATTACGTACACCCGCGGAGCGTAATCCGAGTCACTCCCTTTGCGGGAGTGTGGATTGAAATCCCAAAATTACGTACACTCTCGTAGCGTAATCCGGTCACTCCCTTTGCGGGAGTGTGGATTGAAATGTACCCACCCGCCACATTAGAAGAAATCCTTATAGTCACTCCCCTTGCGGGAGTGTGGATTGAAATCACCCTGTGCCACTTAATGTCTGCGGCTTCATAGGGTCACTCCCCTTGCGGGAGTGTGGATTGAAATAAACTCCACGGCCCATACCCACGGATCAGCCTCCCGTCACTCCCCTTGCGGGAGTGTGGATTGAAATCACTTGCTTCCGGGATACCTCAATACCGTCCTCATGTCACTCCCTTTGCGGGAGTGTGGATTGAAATAATGTGTGGCGAGCCTGCGGGTTGATACGCCAAGACCGTCCCTTCCCTTTGCGGAAGTGTGAATTGAAATGCCGCCTCCATAGTGGCGGAACCTGCAGAACCGGTATCCTCCTTACAGAGGTGTGCAGCAGAATACAACAACGGAAAGTCCGGTTGCATATCATAGATAGCCATTTCTACATGAAACAGCGGCAACAAAAGTAATTATGGCAACGATACGAAAAAATCATAATAATGCAGATTATAATTGTACATTTCGCTGTCATTCTGTATAATAGGGATATAAACCTATTTTATGTAAATAGGACAAACATTCAGTCAGATTTGCTTTACAACACGGCATTGTACGAAATAGCGGGGATTACATATTTTGCCTGTATAGGCTTAATTGTGAAACGGCTTATTGAATGGTTGTGCATAAGGCTTTCCGGAGGATGTGATGAAGTCCGTAAGTTAACGAAAGGTCAATCAAAACCGTAATCACACCTGCCGGAATGATGGAATGCTCAAAGAAGTGACACTTGAAGGATTTGAGGACAGGCCGCTTCATAAACTTAGTATTCTCATATAATCCGGCATGAAATAATGCGGAAAAGGCAGATGTTCAGCTCATGGCAGTACAGGGCAATGAAACAGTATGGTGAAGCAATGCTGAGGCTGTTTTGAAAAGATCTCTAAACGAAGGTTTTCACATATAGAACTGTAGCGAAGAGACAAAATCGGAATAAAAACAGGAGGGAAGCTGCGGTGGACCGCCACCTCGGCAAACGGGAAAATGGGAAAAAGCAAAATTTATTCTTACGATTATGATGAGTACGAAAGCGGAAAAAGCGCGGAGACAATGGCAGAGGATATATTAGCAGATCCGGAGTTTTCTGAGCTGGAGGAACTGATTATCGGCGGCTGGGGGGGCGAATATGAGGATGACTGCCAGCCGATTTTAGACGCAATTGCCGATAATGCGGACAAATTCAGCCATATTACGAAGCTTTTTGTGGGTGATATGGATTTTGAGGTATGCGAGGTTTCATGGATCATGCAGGGAAATTACAGCCGAATTTGGAAGGCTATGCCCCAGCTTAAAGAATTAACCATAAAGGGCAGCATGGAGCTTACGCTGGGAGAGATTGAGCATGAGAATTTAGAGTCGTTGACCATTATCTGCGGCGGATTGGGAAAGGATGTTATTAGGGAAATCGAGAAGGCTAAGCTCCCTAACTTAAAGAAACTGCTTCTTTACATCGGCGTTGAGAATTATGGTTTTGACGGTGATGCGGGCACTATAAAGGAGCTGCTTGCCAATTCCGATTTCCCCAAGCTTACTTATCTTGGAATCGAAGACAGCGAGATTCAGGATGAATTGACGGAGGTGGTACTGGAGAGCAAGTATATCTCTCAGATATCAACCTTGGATCTGTCCAACGGAACATTGACGGATAAAGGCGGGAGTCTGCTTTTGGAAAAACTGCCGGATCTTCCCAATATCAAAAAATTGGATGTTCATCATCACTACTTATCGGATGAAATGATGGAAAAGCTCGAAAAGCTGTCCGTTGAAACCGATTTATCCGAGCAGGAAGATGCGGAAGAATGGAACGGGCAGATATGGTACAATGCGATGCTGACGGAATAAACAGGATTATTTTAATCGGCTCGGACAGCGGCAAACGAAAGATTTATTTTGAAAAAGCAGCCGCCGATGCGGGAGTCAATCTCTCCTTTTATGATTGGAAGGATTTTTTTCTTCTGGAAAAAGCCGAAAGCCTGGAAAACAGTGTGGTTAAAATCGATGCGCCGGAGTGGGAAAGCTGTCGGCTCAGAGAACTGGATGAGCTTACGGCGCAGTATGAGGAAAGGCTTTTTCAGCTTGCAAAACTGCCCTTCGGAGCCTTTTTCAATCATCCCTTCGAAATTGCGGAAGCGCTGAATAAGCGGAAATGCAAACAAAGGCTTATGGAAAACGGTATTGCTGTAACCGAAATGTATGAAGAACATTTTTCCCGCAGAGAAGAGCTGTTTGATTTCATGAAGGAACAGAGGCTGCATCAGGTTTTTATAAAGCCCTTAAAGGGGTCGGGAGCGGCAGGTGTAACGGCGCTTAGGTTTTCTCCGGCAAAAGGGAAAACGGTTCTTTACACCTGTGCAGCGCTGAATCGGGATGAGATTGTAAATACGAAAAAAATGTACCGCCTTGAGGATAAGGACGGGGAGGCTTTTTTGGATAAGCTTTTGGAGCTGGACTGTGCCGTAGAAAAATGGTATCGGAAATCTGTTTTTGAGGGTTATTCCTATGACCTGCGGGTGGTGGTTCAGGATAATCATGTCGACTATATTTTACCCAGATTATCCAAGGGTCCGATTACCAATCTGCATTTGAATAATCATTCCATGGAATTTAGTAAACTGAACTTGGACAATGCCGTGGTTGACAGGCTTACGGAGGTTTGTATCAGGGCAGCAGGCTGTTATCCACGCTTAAAAAGTATCGGAATGGATGTGCTTTTGGAGAAGGAAAGTCAAAAGCCCTATGTTATTGAAATGAATGCGCAAGGGGATCTGCTCCATAAGGATGTCTATCACGAAAATAAGATTTATAAACGGCAGATTGAAATAATGAAGGCAATGACGGCTTATGGGTCTGCGGAGACCGGATATGAGACTGACAGTACACAGAGTTGAAAACAGCTCTGATACCTCTGATACAATAGAAAGGACTAAATAAATGACAGGTGAAGTACCGTTTTCGGCTTTTCAGTCAAGTATGAATGAAAATAGATGTTCGGTTGACATGACAGAAGTGGTGGGAAAATGTGATATTCTGTTTATCTGCTTGGATACCTTGCGGTATGACGCCGCCATAGAGGAAGAGAGATGCGGCGGCACTCCCGTTTTAAACAGGTACGGTATGTGGGAGAAGCGTCAGGCTCCCGGTAATTTTACATATCCTTCTCATCATGCAATTTTTTCAGGATTCCTTCCGGCTAAGGAGGAAGCAAAAAATATAGCCCAACAGGAAAAACTTTTTTTCCCCAAGAGTATGGGAATGGGAAAAAAGATTCCCAAGGGTTCATACGGGTTTGACACCAGCAATCTGGTGCAGGGACTTCACAAAGACGGGTATGATACATGGTGTGTAGGAGGAGTTGCCTTTTTTGATAAACGTTCCGATATGGGTAAGGTATTTCCGTCTTTTTTTGAAAAGAGCTATTGGAATCCTTCCTTTGCATGTCCGGTGCAGGACAGTACCAAAAATCAGGTGGATTTTATTTTAAAAAGGTTGGAACAAAATACGGATGACCGGAAAATCTTCTTATACCTGAATGTCTGCTCTATCCATTACCCCAATTATTTTTATGTGGAAAATGAAAAGAGCGACAGCCTTGAAACACACCGGGCGGCATTGCGGTATGCGGACGGCGAGTTGGGCAGGCTTTTGGATGCTTGGAAAAGCAAAAGGGGCGATACATTTGTAGTATGTTTTTCGGATCACGGAACCTGCTACGGGGAGGATGGGTATGTGTTCCACGGTGTGAATCATCCTGTGGTAAATACAGTGCCATATAAGCATTTTTTCCTATAATACGAGATGATTTCGGAAGGCAGCGCCAATACGTCACTGATACAACAGCGGCATAGATGGAGGTCGGAATGAACAGATATATCCAATATATGTACAGCTATCCTCATAAGACAGCATACAGGCTGTTAGAAAATATTAGTTTAAAGGATTATTTTTTTAATCTTGAAGGTGAAGGGCATAGTTTATACCTTCACCTTCCCTTTTGTGAGAGCAAATGTGGCTACTGCAATTTATTTTCCGTTACGGGATGTCGTAAAATGCAGATGGAGGCTTATCTGGATGCAGTGCTGCGCCAAATAAAGCAATATAAGGAGATTATGCCCCGGAGCACGTCTTTTGGAGATTTTACCATTGGCGGGGGAACTCCTTTGCTGCTGGAGTGCGGTCAAATGTCCCGTATTTTTGAGGCCGTAGCGGCAAATATGCCGCTGGAAGGTGACTGCAAAGTGATAATAGAGACGGCGCCGAACCAAACAGACAGGGAGAAAGCGGAACTGCTGAAAAGGCTTGGAGTCACAAGGGTCAGCATGGGAATTCAGAGCTTTGACGATAAGGAACTCCGGTGGCTGGGGAGAAATCATGACAGCGCGCGTGCAAAGAAAGCGGCGGAGCTTTTATCCGGTACGGGATTTGAATGTGTTAATTTTGATTTTATTTACGGTCTGCCTGAACAAACGGCGGAAAGTCTGGTTTGTTCCTTACAGACAGCGCTGGACTTTGAGCCGGATGAAATCTTCCTTTATCCCCTGTATATCAAACATGGTGTCCGGCTTGAGAGAGAAGGACAGAAGGATGTATTGGATTCCGACCATACCTATGAACTATACCGGTGCGGTTCGGAATATTTAAAAGAGAAGGGTTATATACAGAAATCCATGCGGCGTTTTCTGAAAAAAGATTCCGCGGGTTCCTGCACGGAATTCAGTGAATGCGGACTGAAAAGTGCGTTGTCTCTGGGCTGCGGCGGAAGAAGTTATCTGGGACGCCTGCATACTTGCACTCCCTATAGGACGAATAGAAATGCGGCATTGAAAGAGATTCAAGAGTATCAGCGCAAGGAAGACTTTTTCTCCGTTACAAACGGCATCCTGCTTTCGGAGGATGAAATCAAAAGAAGGTATGTGATTAAACATCTGCTGTTTCTTCCCGGTATCTCGGCGCAGGCATATAAACAGGCTTTTCAGAAAGATATATGGGAAGATTTTCCGGTTTTGAGACAGTGGGTGGAGCAAGGGTGGCTGCAGGAAAACCACGGCGGTTTCGAGCATGGCGCCATGGATCACAATGTAAGTAACGGGACTGCTCCAGACAATAGCGGTATGTGGACTGGCTGCATGGAGCATACATCGGAGCCTCTGGAACTGCCGGAATATATCGGGCATACATCGGAGCCTCTGGAACTGCCGGATTATATCGGGCTTACAACGGAGGGATTGGGACTGTCGGACTATATCGGGCCGCAGCTGATTTCGGAGGATATTATGGGGAAAATGCTGGAATGGGAGCGGATAAATGCATAAAAGAACCGTTATTTACAGGGGGAGTTTGAAAAGCTGTAATTACAGCTGTTCCTATTGCCCTTTTGCAAAGCACAAAATGCAGCCCTCAGAGGGGGAGAAAGACAAACGAAATTTCATGAGGTTTTGTGACAGTATCGAGAGCAGAGCGGAGGATTTTGCTATCGGTGCAGTTTTTGTCACACCTTACGGAGAGGCATCCATACACCATTGGTATTGGGAAGGCTTGTCACACTTGGCCGGACTGCCTGAAATTGACAGGGTAGGAATACAGACAAACCTCAGCTTTTCCGTGGAGGAATGCCTGCAGATATTTGGCACTGAGGGAAGGGATAAACTCTGTGTTTGGGCAACTTTCCATCCTGAGATGACATCGATGGATGAATTTGTGTCTAAATGCCATAAGCTGATTCAAAATCACGTCATGGTCTGCGCCGGAGCGGTAGGAGTCCCCCAAAAGATACAATTGATACGGGAATTGCGGGAGAAACTTTCTCCCGCCGTTTATTTATGGGTCAATAAAATGGACGGCTTGAAAAGAAATTATGAACCGAATGAAATAGAAGAAATTACGGAAATAGACCCTTTTTTTAAATATGAACTGGAACATCCCAATGCCGTTCCGGAAATGTGTGTGGACAGATGCTTTGTAGAGGCTGACGGAAAAATACATACCTGCAATATCAGCGCAACAAAGGCTGTCAATTGGTATGATTCCGGTAAGGAGGAAATTTTTGCTCCGGTATGCCGCCGGAAAAGGTGTACCTGTTATCTTGCTTACGGGGGAAGAAACGATTTTAAGCCGAAAAATGTATTTGGCAGCTATCCTGTTTTCAGAATCCCCGAAAAGTTTAAGGCTGTTTTTTTTGACTTGGACGGAACATTGCTTCCTGCCTATGGCAGGAAAGAAGCGATATCCGAGAGAGAAACGCCGGACGGGAAAAGGCTTTTGAGGGGGCTTCCGGACGGTATTCGCCGGAAATTGGCGGTATTAAGGAATACCTGTCCGATTTTTCTGGCTACATCCATGCCTGTTGAGGAAGTGCAAAGAAGGCTTAAGAAGGACATGGATATCTTTCAGGGCGGCATTTTCGCATCGGGGGGTTACTTATGGCTAAAAGACGGGCAAGAGAGCAAGGAAAAAATTTACCCGATTCAGATAGGAAACCGGCTTGAAGTAACAGAGTTTGCCCATAGCGCCAAGGCAAAGCTTATTATCTATAGGAAAGACGGTATTCCCTATAAAGTTACTATGATCAAAAGCCGTCATTGCCTGTGGGAGGAAGCGGAATGTGCCAGAATGGAAGAAATCTCGGCGGATTGGGATTATCGTTTTTTTATCGAAGGTAATTGTATGGAAATGGTTAAGAAAGGACAGGATAAAGGTACAGGTATTGAAGAATTGTGCAAATGGCTTGCCATTGCAGCAGAGGAAGTATTGGCAGTGGGAAATGACAGTGAGGATGCCGCCATGGAAAGGGTATGCGGGGCGTATATTCATAAAGTTTAGAGAGTTGTCTGAAAGCAGCTTTCCATGTGGTGTGCGTTACAGACTGCAGAAACGCTTCCTGCTTCCTCGCCTTGCACCGATTCATTGATTATATGTGTCGCATTGTTTGCGTCGCCGATGGCGGCATGACTGGAAGTGTGGATGAAATCACTAAGCTCGAAAAGACCTCGCTAAGCGATTTCACGCACTGAGGAGCAGAGCTGCTTCCCAAACTGCTAAAGCAGTTAGAAGAATCGCTTGCGCGATTCTTCCAGACTTGCACTAATTTATTGACTGTTTATGCCGACTATGCCGGCATGTCTGGAAGGTTGGATCATTTATAGTTATTACAACAGGCTTCGAACATGAAAGGTTTCGGGAGACGACATTGGGAAAGGGCAGTATATGGAAGAATTCTCTTAGTGGGGATGGTCTTTGGCAGAAACGAAAAAGTATGGCTGTGAGGTAGAATTGCTGTAAACAACAGCGTAAATCAGACTATGACAGATATGTCAGAAAGAGCGACACATTTGACTTATGTCATTCTATCACCGGCATCGTTGTCATACAGTTAGAGTTTTTCCTTTGTGTCATAATATTTTTTTAGAATTGACTTATAGGGTCACAGCTCTTGAATCGTGAATATTCAGTCCTTCCGTTTCTAAGTATAAGCCGCCGGAATCTTCTCCTTTAACTACGATAGGACAATATTGCCGGCAGTTCATTTTATAGCGAATTTATTTTATAGCGGATGTAGGCTCTGAAGTAATAGTTCAGACTGCCCTTTCTGCGGAGTCAAAATGATGTTTCTAAGCAATTTTGACTCCGTAGGTATCAAAATGAATTTTATTTATCTTGTGTGTATCCGTGCAACTGTTCAGTGGATTATATGAATTGTTTTGCTTCGAAAGTATTGTTATAAATTTTTTGCATAAACCTGTTGACAAGAGGAAGATTTTAGGTTAACATGTTATATGTTCGGTTTGTTCCGAATAAAACAGTGTGTGTCCGTAGCTCAGCTGGATAGAGCAACGGCCTTCTAAGCCGTGGGTCGGGGGTTCGAATCCCTTCGGGCACACTTTATATGGTGGGTATAGCGCAGTTGGTTAGCGCGCCAGATTGTGGCTCTGGAGGCCAAGGGTTCGAATCCCTTTATCCACCTTCATTACGATTATATCGCAATGACAGGCTTGGTGTCATATTGTAGGGCTATCGCCAAGCGGTAAGGCACAGCACTTTGACTGCTGCAGTCGCTGGTTCGAATCCAGCTAGCCCTGTTTTATACAGATTCAACACAGAGATGTGGGACTGTATTTTTGGGACATTAGCTCAGTCGGTAGAGCACTTGACTTTTAATCAAGTTGTCTGGGGTTCGAATCCCCAATGTCTCATTAGGAGTAAGCGTTTTAACTGAATTAAGGGATTGCGTGGATGTGGGGGCGGGTAAAGGGAATAGAAGTTCACTATTTTGGGAAATTCAATGGACATAATGAAGAGCAGGAGGATGCAGCAGCCTCCTGTTTTTTTCGTTAGCCTGTTTATGACATTCCCTTCAGAAAAAGCATACCTGTCAGCAATCAACGATACGGAGATTACATAAATCCGGACTATGCTGTCAGAGATGAAAGAGAAGGTTTGACACATATCTCAATTGCACTACAATACTGTGCTTCGCAGACAATGGAAGACCGTAAGATTGTATGTGATGCCGCTACAGCGTTGATGAAAGCAATAAAAGGATAAGGAGAAATAACAGGATAAGGAGAAACAACAGGCCTGACCAGCTGGAAAGGGCAGCTGCTGGGAAAAAACAGCAGTTGCTTTTTTACTGTTTATGTGGTAACATTGAAAAAGGAATTTGCCTTTAAAAATCGCTTTTAGACGGTTCAGAGGGGAAAAGCTTGATTTCATGGGGGTTCCGGTATCTCTGGAGTGTCTTTTAATCAAGTTGTTCGGGGTTCGAATCCGCCATGTCTCATTTTGAAGAATTCTGCAGTGACAATGACTGCGATCCCATGAATATTTCATGGGTATTTTTTTGTCTATAAGGGATTATGACTGCAGGATGGACAGATTACCTGCACCGCTTATATAGATATGGCGGAAAGATTTATATATTACGAAGGAGACAGCATAAAGATGAAAAGTATAGAACAAGAAAATCCAAAGCAGCAGAGCAAAACACAGGACGATGCAAAACAAGGAAGCATGGCAAAAAGCGAAACACGACAGGGAAAAGTACAACAGGGAAAAGTACAACAGGATAGAACAAAACAGGAAAACAAAATGGGGGTGATGCCCATAGACAAGCTTTTGATCAGTATGTCGCTGCCCATGATGGTTTCCATGCTGGTACAAGCTCTCTATAATATCGTAGACAGTATATTTGTATCCCAGATTAATGAATATGCGCTGAGAGCCGTTTCTCTTGCTTTTCCCATTCAGACTTTGATGATTGCGGTGTCCGTAGGAACGGCTGTGGGGGTCAATGCGTTTTTGTCCAAAACATTGGGAGAAAAGGATTTTGCCAAAGCCAATACCATTGCCGTCAACGGAATTTTTATAGAAATGGTCAGCTATATTGTGTTTGCTTTAATCGGTATTTTTGTCAGCCGTCCTTTCTTTGCCAGCCAGACGGAAATTGCCGAGGTGCAGGAGTACGGAACGGCATATTTGACAATCTGCTGTGTGGCCGGTGTGGGAATTTTTATGCAGATGATTTTCGAGAGGCTTCTGCAATCCACTGGAAAAACTTTCTATACCATGATCACTCAGGGAATCGGTGCAATCGTCAACTTGATTTTGGATCCGATTCTTATTTTCGGATATTTCGGGATGCCGAAAATGGGTGTTGCCGGCGCTGCGACGGCAACGGTTATCGGACAGATGGCAGCGGCAGTGCTTGCCGTTATCTTTAATTTGAAATGTAACAGGGAAATTCATATATCCTTCCGGGGATTCCGGCCGGACAGAGGACTGATTGCTCAGATTTACAAAGTGGGCGTTCCGTCCATAGTAATGCAGGCCATCGGTTCCGTGATGACCTACGGAATGAATCTGATTCTGGGAGCCTTTGGCGCGGCACAGACAGTATTCGGTGTCTATTTTAAACTGCAAAGTTTTATCTTCATGCCGATTTTCGGTTTAAATAACGGTATGGTGCCCATTATTGCCTACAATTACGGTGCGGGCAGCAGGACGCGTGTCATACAGACCATGAAGAGCAGCATCAAGTATGCGGTGGGAATCATGCTGGCAGGTTTGGTTATTATGGAAGTATTTCCGGCACAGCTGATCCGGCTGTTCAATGCCACACCGGAGCTTTTGACAATCGGCGTGCCGGCGCTTCGCACAATCTGCTTGAGTTTTTGTTTTGCCGGGTATTGTATTGTGGTGGGCAGTGTGTTTCAGGCATTGGGAAACGGCGTATACAGTATGATTATATCCATTGCCAGACAGCTCTGTGTGCTGCTTCCGGCGGCATACCTGCTTTCCCTCAGCGGCAATGTCAATTTGATCTGGTGGGCATTCCCCATCGCCGAATTGATGAGTCTGGCCATGAGTACATTTTTCCTGACAAAAATAAATAAAGATATCATAAGCCATATCGGGGAAGTGTAAGCGGCTCCGTGAACGGCTGTCCAAGCGATTATTTTATTTATTTTAGTTTGAACACTCGAAAGCGCGTGACAATGCCCTGCGGTGGGGTGGGTGTGAAAAGTAACGAATTGTGTTACTGTTCACTCCGTTCACAGTAACCTATGCACAGAAATCGCAAAACAGCGATTTCGCGCATGTCTGTCTCGGGTTTATCACGCAGAAACAGCGTGAAAACACCTCGCGGCGACAGCGAGTGAACAGTAACCGAATTGTTGCATAATATGTAATTAGATTGAACAGGACATTGACAAAGAAGAAACTGCGATAGTATAATACATATATCAATGTGCTTTGAAATATGGCAGTATATCATCGCAGTATTGAGCGGATATGATGGAATTGGCAGACATGCAAGATTTAGGTTCTTGTGCCGTGGGCGTGTGGGTTCGAGTCCCACTATCCGCATGATATGACGGTTCATAGTTACGCTTTTATCGTGCAAAAGTGTGATATATGGAGCGGAGTGTAGATGAACAAGATGAGTTCGGAATGGGGGATCAGAATGCAGTACAATATTCATTACGACATTGCAGCAATGGTACTTACTGCAGTCATTCTGATTCACTATTACCACCGGAAAGCGATTAAGCAGCCGCAGAGCTATGTCTTTACGAGGCTGATGTGGCTGTCCTTTTTTACGGATTTTTTGGATATTGTCACGGTTGTGATTGACGAATACAGACTGTCGCCTTTGTTGGTCAATACAGTAAATGTGGTCTATTTGGTATTTTTTAATATTGCCCCTTTTCTTTACTACATGTATCTTTTGACTTTGTCTAAGCGAAGAGAGTTGTGGTCCCGAAAGGACAAGCTGGTTCTATATGGTCCGGTGCTGTGTTCCGTTGTATTGATCTGCACTTCTCCTTTTACAAAATGGATTTTTTATTACAATCGGACGGAAGGGTATTGCCATGGCAATGGTTTTTTCCTGCTGTACATAGCGGCAATTATCTATATGATCGGTACGGTGGTTATTACGCTCTTACATCGGTCGAGGATGACGGTTTGGCAGAAAACCTCCGTATATATGTATTTGCTGGCATCAGCGGCGGGTATTCTGCTTCAGATATTTATTTCCGACATTTTGCTGCTTCAGTTTGCGACTTCTCTGTCACTGCTGGTTCTGTATATGTCTCTGGAGAATCCGAACGAGGATGATGATAAACTGCTGGGGATATATAACCGGAGAGGATTTGAGAAGGTGGTAAAATCCGCCATTGAAGTGGAGGAGCGTTTTCATCTGCTTGTGGTAACTGTCAGAAATTACCTGATTGTCCGTGAGACGGCGGGAGTAAGCTTTTGTCAGGTTACCATGATGCGGGCCATGGAGCATCTGAAAGCGGAGGTAAAGCCATGCCTTCTTTTTTCCATATCCGAGGGAAGGTTTGCGGTTATGGTGGATAAGTGCAGGAGAGCGGATGAGATTGCCGGTATTCTGCAGCGGGAATTCGCGCAGCCGGTAGTTAACGGTGATATGAATATCCAGATGAAAATAAGCATTTTGCAGATAGATTATCCCGAAGAAGTCTCTTCTATCGAGGATGTCATGGATTATATTGACTATGCCGCAGTGTACGAAGCGGAGAGCAATGACGAAAAGGTATTTCACAGCAGCGGCGAAATTTTAAGAAAAATGCGCCATGAGAACCGGATACAGCAGGCGATGCAGCAGGCTTTGGACAAGGGAACTTTTCAGGTGTATTATCAGCCGATTTATTCTACGAAGGAGAGACGGTACAATTCTGCGGAAGCGTTAATCCGGTTGATAGATGACGAATTGGGTTTTATCAGTCCGGACGAATTTATACCGATGGCTGAGAAGAACGGCTTGATATTGAAAATAGGTGAGTTTGTGTTCCGCACCGTCTGCGAGATGATGGCGCGGGAGAAAATCTGGGAAAAGGGTATAGAATATATCGAAATCAATCTTTCCATTGTACAATGTATGCAAGAGGATATCTGCGAGATGCTGTACGGTGTCATGGATGAATATGACATTCCTTATTCCTGCATTAATCTGGAAGTGACGGAAACCGTCATTGCCAAGGATATTCTATGGAATATTATGGAGAGAATGACGGTAGGCGGAGTAACTTTTGCTTTGGACGATTATGGTACGGGATATTCTAACTTGACAAATGTATTAAAATACCCTTTTCATATTGTGAAACTTGACAAGAGTGTGGTATGGTATGCTATGGAAAATGAGCGTGCCATGTGTGCTTTACGCTATACCGTGGAAATGATGCAGAAGTTAAACAAACATATTGTTGCAGAGGGTGTGGAGACGCGGGAACAGCTGGATATTCTGGAGGAATTGGGGTGCCGTTATCTTCAGGGGTACTATTTTTCCAAACCTGTTCCGGAACAGGAATTTTTAGAGAAAATAATATAAATTGGGAAGACTGGGCGGCGTAGTGATGCTGGCGGACTATGCCGTATATTTTATCTATTTGATTCAATAGGAGAATCGCCGGAGAAGATGTGCGCTGAAGCGCACAGGGGAGGTATAAGCATGAATAAGTTTATTGAAAGAAGCTATTTGGTTGCATTCTTTTTGTGTGCTGCGGTTTTTCTTTTTATGTTTGCCACCTTCCGTATTGACATTCGGCAGAGACAGACTCAGGAAGGGTTCGGGGAAGTGACGGATTACCGGAGGGAGATAGTGGCGGATGCAGCCTGCCCTACCGGACAAAAGTCGGTGTATACTTTTTCTTTGGGACAGCTTTCCGATTCGGATAACAGCTTGATCTTTTTCTCGCTGCATCAGTCCATTGCGGTAAAGCTGGATGGAGAAGAGATATACAGCATGAAACCGGATGCCCGGAATGCTTTCGGCAACACTGCAGGCTGTGTCTGGAATATTGTGCGTCTTTCAAGCGCCGACAGCGGGAAACAGATTACCGTTGAGACTATTCCGGCATATAAGTCCTCCAATGATTTTATCCCCGATTTTCTGTTGGGAAACCATTTTGAAATCTGTAAAAACAGGATATCGGCAGCTTTGCCAAGTATCTTTTGTGCCATTCTTGCTATTTTAATCGGCGGATTTTACATTTTGTATATTTTGTATAACAGACGGAACACGGAGGTTGATAAAAGCTTGCTGCTGCTGGGAAGTTTTTCCGTTTTATTGGGCTGTTGGAAGGTAGTGGACACCAATGCTTTTTATCTGCTGTTTCCCGGAAAAGTAGCATTTTCCTATGGAGATTTTATGCTGCTGGCTCTGGTAACGGTTCCCTATTGTCTGTTTATACGCCAGATGCACAGCAGTGCAGATAATCCGATATGGAATATTCCCTGCATTGCCGGTATAGCGGGCACATTTCTTATCGTGGCGCTGCAGCTCTTACATATTGTAGATATGCGGCAAATGCTGAGGATGATTCATGTACTGCTTCTGTTGCTGGCGGTAATCTGCATAATTATGCTGATGCGGGAAGTCAAGACCGTGGGACTGAATAAGAAGCTGAAGAAAAATATATTCTGTATTGCGCTCTGTGCCTTGGGATTGACGCTGGACTTGATTGTTTATTACATAACCCGCGGCAAGTTCCAGTCCTTTTTGGGAATATTTAATTTTCTCATATATAATCTGGTTCTGGGTATCAGCACCATGCGGGATGCCAAGGAGCTTATGGAAATCGGTATGCATGCAAAAAGCTTTGAGAAGATGGCGTATCATGACCAGCTAACGGGGCTTTTCAACCGCACTGCCTATGCGGAGGATATCAGCAGCGGGTTTGATCCGGAGCACTGTATTGTGGTAATGTGCGATTTGAACGACTTGAAAAAATGCAATGACACATTGGGACATGAAATGGGTGACAAATATATTAAGGAAAGTGCCAGAATCATCAGTGAATGTTTCGGAGACAGCGGGCGCTGCTACCGCATGGGCGGCGATGAATTTTGTATACTGTTAAGAAACCATAGCTTGGAGGATTGTAAGCAGCGTATCAGGAGGATGAAGGAAAAGGCCGAGAAATACAATCGGGAAAACTCGGATGTCCTGATTAAAATAGCCTGCGGATATGAATTGTATGATAAGCGGCTGGATTATGATATTAATGATACTTCCAGACGCGCAGACAGAATGATGTATCATGAAAAATTTTCCATGAAACAAATAACAGCAGGAGCCGTGTGACGGTTTCTGCTGTTTTTAATGATTTTGTTTATTGCCAAAGCTGCATTGCCATATAGGAATTGTGGTATTCCTGACGGTAGGTGACATCTTCCAGAAACCAATCCGGCGGCACAAATGCCTCTGCCGCCTCTTTGCTGCCAAACTCCACTTCTGCCAGAATCAAAGGGGCAAAAGGGGGATCGAATACATCCAGTTCGATTGTCAGAGAATAGTCTGCCGGGGGCTGTTGAAAGCCGGGACGGAATTCCGGATGAGCCAACGGAATCAAGTAGCGCTTTTTGGAGATAATATTGCCGTCAACTTTTTCCCGAAGGTGATAGTAGGATTCCTTATTTAACGCCAGATTATGTTCTTCGCGGGCCATCATGCCGCTGCCTTTGTAGGTCAGGTAATATTCTTCGTTCTCTTTACGGACGCGGACTACCGGGGTGGTGTTTAGGTATCCTTGTTCGATATGATGATACGGATACCCGCTTAGATTGGATGGAAGCTGTTTGATTGTAAATTTTCGTTCTATTTCCATAAAACACCTCTTTTGTCTTTACTTTCTGGTGGAATGTCTAAAGGTACTATACCATGATTACAGGTTAATCATGGTATGGATGGCCATTCGACCACTTCCTGTCTTGAATATGGAATCAAAATCAAGCGCCAACGCGCAGGCATTTGATTTCACTTAAAATGGTAACGAAAGAATCATTCGGCGTAAAGCGCAGCAGACGCGCAACGGCTGGATTCTTGCATTTATTATACCACAAATAAACGAATTTCCAAGTCAATTTTGCCTTTTGTGTTTAGGAAAGATATCCGCAAGGCGTTTTCACACGCATTGCATGATCAAACCAAAGCGATTAGAATCATCGCTTGGACAGTAATTATTCTTTCAGATCCTGTTTTAAGCTGTATTTGCTTTATCGGCCTGAAAAGTGTATAATGCAAATATCGGTCAACTCGGAAAGATTGTTGATTGATATCATGATCTGTAGCATGAGCAGTAATGTTTTGAAAATATTGAAGGAAAGAGGAGGATATATTTTATGAATGGAGCGGCTGTTTTTTTGGCGGAAGGTTTTGAAGAGATAGAGGCATTGACTGTAGTGGACATTTGCCGTAGGTGCGGGATTGTCATTGATATGGTTTCCGTTACAAAAGAGCGGCAGGTGACCGGTTCCCACGGTGTGACGGTGACGGCGGACAAGGTATTTTCTCAGATAGATTTTGACAAGTATGCTATGTTGATTCTGCCGGGAGGTATGCCGGGTACAAAGAATCTGGAAGCTCATGCGGAGCTGATGGAGCAGATTGATAATTTTTATGAGAATGGAAAATATATTGCGGCAGTCTGTGCGGCTCCCAGTATTTTTGGGCATAAGGGTATTTTGAAGGGAAGAAATGCGTGTTCTTATCCTGACTTTGAGAGTCATTTGGAAGGCGCCCTTGTCACCCAAGAACCGGTGGAAATCTCGGATCATGTGATTACTTCCAGAGGAATGGGGACTGCCATTGATTTCGGACTTGCGATTGCGGGAGTGCTGGGCACCCGTGAGAAGGCCGACGAGATTGCGGGAGCTATTATCTATAATCGGCGAGGCGCAAAATAACTACACCGGTCATCCTCTTTATGTTGACAAAATGAAGGTGCAGAGTCGGAATGATTTTCCGAGGGTATTCTGCGCGATCAGCTTCGTCATTTGCGGAACGATGTACCGGGTTACTAATCACATGAAACTGCCAAGAGATTGCCGGGAGCATATGTTATGTATAGAGCAGTTATAGCTGTATACCGTTTGCTTTAGGCGCTGTTCTTGGAGGCACGGAGAAACGAAATAAAATGGGAAAAATTATAATATTGGAAGAGACAACAAGGAATCCGCTCACTTTGATGGGACAGAGAGCCGGAGTATGCTGGGGGGGCAATATACAGGACAGGGATAAGAATTACAAGAGAGGACTGGACTGTCTGGAATCAGGTCATGGACGTGTGCTGGAGTATGTAAATGTGGAGATGGTTATGGAAGGATATTCCGCAAGAGTGATACGCGAGTGGTATACTCATATCGGCGGAGCACCCACTCGGCTTCAGGCCAGCACTCGGTATATTAATTATAGTGATTTTGAATATATTATGCCCGATTCCGTTAGGAAAAATAAGGAAGCGGAGCAGCGTTATGAAAAATGCATTGAAGAAATTAAAAATTGTGCACAGTTTCTGCTGGAAGAATGTAAGATTCCCAGAGAGGACGCGGCATTGCTTCTGCCTCTGGGAATGAAAACGAAAATTGTGGACAAACGGAATTTAAGAAATATTTTGGATATGTGCCAGCAGCGTTTGTGTAACAGGGCAAATTGGGAGTATCGGGGTATGATGCATGACATTCTTACAGAATTGAGAAGTCTTTCCGATGAATGGGCATATATTGTAGATAATTACTGCGTGCCTAAATGCAAAAAACTGGGGTATTGCCCCGAGAAAAATTCCTGTGGTTTGATGGCTAAAAGGAAATCAACATTTTAGTTCCGTCGGACAGCCTTTTTAAAATCCGTATGCAGGCTCGGATAACAGATGGAAGCAACGTCCGTATCGGCTGGCGTGGAATGGCAAAGCTTCAGGGAGCTTTTTTGCACAATCGGGTGAAGCCTTTTGTATCTTGGAAGAAGAGCCTGCAATGTGCTCGGGCAGCTTGCAGCGGGAATGGGAAATTTATACGGAGGAAAGCAGGAATCTGACGGTACTGTTGGAAATCAGTCATTTGAAGATTATCACAGAGGATGCGGAAACGACGGAAATTTCAACCTGCCAATTTGCCGTTGAAACCGCCGTGGAATACGGGCAGGCGGCTAAAAAGCACCTTCAGTCATGGAGAGAACAGGAATGGAAGGAGCCTTGGGTGCCCCTTGCACGTCTTGCGCCGGACGAGAGCTTGAAGCCGGATTCCCAAAGCGGAAAATACGGATTTATTTTGAAAAGAATAAGTGATGAGCGGTTTTTTGCAGTCCGGCCTTGTGAGGAGGAAATTCTTAAGAGGATAGGGGAAGAAAACGGTATTTTGGATATAAAATGGCGGACTCTTTTGAAGCACATGCGGCGTCTGCCGCTGTCACCGCCGCTTCCGCCCGGATCCTTTGCGCCTTCACTTAAAGCGGTATGGAGGAAAGGTGAAAAAAGAATTACGGGTTAAAGTAAAAAAATTGGCGCTTGTCTATTGAACCGATTGGGAATATATGCCTGACAGTGAGGAAGCGGGCAGTGTACTCGCGGATGTCTTTTTGGATATGGCGGCGGAAAACCGGAAACGTTACAACAAAATCTGGAAAAAGCAGGAAATGGCATTTCTGGAAGCCTTGCCGGAACGAGAAGAAAGCAGGAGGGAACTGTCGGGGGCTCTGCTGGTGAGAGCGTCAGATCAAGGAAACGGCATATGGCTGAAAGAGGGACCGAAGCCCATATGCATGGAGAACAAGGGGACGAAATCCGTCTTCGCACGGTTTATCCCATACAGCTCACATCGGCAACGCTGCAATATATTGTATGGCAGAAAAGGCAGCGGAAGCCATACTCTTTTGCGGCGGGTATGCACAAGGCAGCAGACCTGTCTCTTATTTGTAAGAGCGAGAGAATTATTTTATGGTTCTCCGAACTGCCGGCATCGCGTCCGGCAAGGACTGCGCTTGCTGGTCAGGCTCACAAAGCCCACGGTGGTTCTGGAGTTTGAAGAGGAGGACTTTGACGATTCTTCGGAGGCGGAGTGGCAGCGTCGGATGCGGCGGCTCTTTTCGGATCTGGGTGACAGCCCTGTCTGCTTTTTGGCATACACACAGAATCAGGCCGGTCTGATAAAAAAATATGCGGATCTGTGCCTTTCTTTGGCGGATGCCATGACTCGGGAGGAAAAGCGGTCGGCGCTGGATACTTGGATTCCAAAGGAGGAGCGCAGGAGCTGGCAGGAGGAGCTTTTGGAAAATTACCGTTTGAATATCGGTGAGTTAAAAAAGCGATATCGATCCATTACGCTTCAGATGCGTGTGCAAGGGAGCAGTCTGACGGAGCGTGCAATCTGGCAGGAGGGACTTCAGGATAAGCAGGAGGCTCTTAGGTTCGGAAAACTGATAGAGCACAGATATCGGAGGGCGGATATCGTACTGTCCCGGGACTGTGAAAAACAGCTGGAAACGGTAATCAGGCTGGCCAAGGCATGGCGGGGGGGAAGGGGGCTGCGGGTTCTGTTTCACGGCAGTTCCGGCACAGGCAAGACAATGGCAGCATCCGTACTTGCTGCCGAGCTTGGGCTGCCGCTTTTTAAAGTGGATTTATCCCAAGTATTTGACAAGTATATCGGTGAGACGGAGAAGCATATAGATGAAATCTTCCGCACGGCACGCCGGAATCGTTATCTTCTCTTTTTTTGATGAGGCGGATGCGTTGTTTGCAAAGAGAACGGCCGTCAAAGATTCCCATGACAGATATGCAAATGTCTCCGCGGCCTTTCTGCTCCAGAGGATGGAGGAATATGACGGCATGTTAATACTTGCTACAAACCTTAAGGATCATTTTGACGATGCTTTTGTCAGGAGAATCCGTTTTGCGGTAAAGTTCCGTAATCTGGACAGAGCGGGGAGGGAACGGCTGTGGAGAACCGTGCTGGAGGGGGGACTTCCGGTGTCTCGGGATGTGGACTTTGGAGCGCTGGCGGAGGCCGCGGAGCTGAGTCCCGCCAGAATCAGCTCCGCGGCCCATGTGACAAAGCTGCTGGCTGCTTGCGATGGAAACGGAATCATCACCAAAGACCATCTCAGGGAAGCGCTGGAATTGGAAGCGGGGAAGGATGAAACAGTAATTAGAAGGTTTTAAGGAAGTCCTGACATGGAGACGAAGCATGAGAAAGAACTACGTGATGATGAGAGAACTGAGGGAGGATCACGATTTAAGGCAGAAAGAAGTGGCTGCATATCTAAAAATTGACCAGAGAGTATATTCCCGCTATGAGACAGGAAGAAATGTACTGCCCATAGAAAAAGCAATTTCGCTGTGTGAATTTTATCATGTTTCTGCAGATTATTTTCTGGGGCTGGATACGGTGAACCGTAGACGGTAATATTATAGTAATATTTGAATATACCAAAACTTGAAGGGAGAATATGGGAAGGACAAACATGGCTGATATGAGAGAACTATAGCGGCTGGATCGGCATACTGTCAGGTCTGGCTGCTGTTTTTAATTTAACCGCCTGCCGGAGGGGAGTAAGCATATTCTGATTTGCAGACCACGGTATCATCCTTATTAACTCAACTTTCCCACCAGCATAGTTGGCTTAATGCTTGATTTTTTAAGCAAAATTACTGCAATAAATGGTGTATTGACATTAAAACAGCACCTAATCTTTGGTATAATAAGATTGCGACATCCAATAACCAGTATAG
>CAJUTJ010000164.1 GCA_910589655.1 uncultured Acetatifactor sp.
CTTTTGCACTTCTTCCGTATCTACTTTATAATCCCCCTTTTTGGTAATCGTGAGATTTGCGCTGTCAGTGGATACTGTACCATAAACACTGACCCCATCCCCGCCAATGGAGGTATCTGCAGCCAAGCCTACATAGACTAAAGTATTGTTCCCCGTAAAGGTAAGGCTGTCCATAGTTACAATCTGCATATTACCTGCCGTGCCTTCTTCGGAATAGTTCAGAATGGTACGAACCTTCCGGGAAGAAACATCATAAAGGTAAAGCCCCTGAAATCCGGCGAAAGCAACCTGCTTTCCGTCCTGTGAAATAGCGATCCCTGTGATTTGCGAGGTAAAATCGTCACTTAATAATCCGCTAAAGGAAATGGTATCCTGAATAGCAAAGTCCTTATTCAGTATGTATCCATTGATACCGTCGCTTTCTGATGTAGCAAATGAACCGTTACTGCCTCCGCCGCCAGCCTTTCCCTGTCCCACAACAAAGTAGCCGTCTGTAAAGGTCTGTACGCATAAATCTTCCATGGAAATATCCGCACTTGCGATCGTTTCGCCTTTCCCCGTATCGTAAAGATAAAGCTGATCCGCCGCAACGATAATCCGACTTCCACCGGCATAATAGCAGCCACTGACCCTTCCTGAAAAAGCGGAATCCTTAACCGTGCTGACCGCCATAATATTTTCGTCTGTACCGTTATCCTGAAGATCAATCATATTCATTTCACTGCTTTCATTTCCGGTATTTTCCGTTGAATCAGCTTCTACGGATTGCGGCTCAATGTTTATAACTCCATTTTCAGAGCTGTTCCCATTCTCCTGTCTATCCCCGCAGGCCGACAGATGAAGCGCCAAAGCAAGCATAAGTATCATACACATCCGTTTTCTTTTCATTTTTTCCACCTCCTGCATATCGCAAGCGCAGCTTGCGATACTGCCATCAATAATTAGTTTGGAAGTTTACTTCCAAACATAGTCATCCTTGTATAATAAAATTGAACCTGTTTTACTTGTAACTGAATTTCCGTCCGCTGCGACGGCTGTCGCATAAAAAGTATTGAAACCATCCAGCTTAGCGGTATCTATGGTTGCTTCAATGATCCACACATTTCCTTTGCTTAATGTGACATCACAGGAAACCGCTCCATCAAAAGATATAGGCATATGGTTTAAGAAAAATGATATGCCATATCTTGCGCCTGGCGTTCCACAAAGGGTGTAGCGCAGGGTAAGCGTATCTTTCCCGGTAAGGTTGATATTGTCATACACCACCTCGCCGTCATAGACAAGCGTCCAATAGACGCTGTTATCCAGATTATCCATCGTAACGCCATTCCATCCTGCTCTCACAAGCTCATTCTCAATAAAAGAGGAAGTGACTTTTTCCTCTGAAATGTTTACATCACGAAAAGCTGTTATACTTTCTCCATAAATGCTGTCACTTTCCGGAGCATCCTCATTAAAATGCAGTTTCAGCACCCTTTCAAAACTTTGATGATACCAGCCATAGCTTGAGGTTTCTTTCATATCAGGCTGGAAATCGGGTCTGGTGACGCTCACAACTGTCATATTCAGGGTATCGCCTTTTTCCCCTGTGTCCGGTGTGAACACAAAGGAAAATTTCTCTTCGTGCTTTTCTGATATCCGGAAGCAGTGGAGATACTCATATTCCGCCCCCGTGTCGTTCACCTTGTAGGCTTGCGGCTTTCCGTCCAGAAAAAGCAGGAAGCCAATGCTGTCCAATTTCCCCTCTGATGAAAACTGATAGTCCAGAACAAATTCTCCACCATTATACTCATAAGGCAAAACACTCTGGTCATCGGCTCTGGCGGGACTGGCTTCCCCATGGCTGAGAAACCCTAAATCTCCGTCCTCCTGCGCCCCGGCGAATGGGTCTTCTTCTACAGTTTGCGGCGGGGCATTCTCGTCCGCAATGTTATAATTTCCGCAGGCCGCCACAGCAAAGGACAAAACAAAAATCATAGCTAATGATAAGAATCGCTTTCGCATCGTCTATCCTCCTACTTGTTTTTGATTCGACTTCTATAATAGAATCCAAAACAGGATTCTATTATCTAAATGCCATTATAAAAACCAAAAGTCAAAATGTGGTCAAGGAATAGAAAAAAATTTCCGGAGAAACAGCTTAGTTCTTTATTTACATAAAGAGAGCCAACAAACCGTGATTTCTCACAAATCTGTTGGCTCTGCATCTGTATGTCTGGCTCTTTGATGAGGTATTTGTTCTCCCCTGCAAATGAAAATTGAGCTGCTTCTTTTCAAGCGACGATGCGAGCAAAATCAACGCTTCTTTAATATTTTATCAATCAGGCTAAAATCCATTGCTTCTTTTGCTGTCATATAATTATCACGTTCGGTTGCAATAGCAACTTCATCAATACTTTTTCCTGTATTTTCTGCTAAAATGGTGTTTAATCGTTTTTTACTTTTTTGTATATGGTCAGATGTAATTTTTATATCGGTTGCCTGTCCCTGAATTCCGTTTCCATGAATGGCAGGCTGATGCATCATAATTTCTGCATTAGGCAAAGCAAGACGTTTTCCCTTTGTACCTCCTGCTATACTGCATAACGCTGAATACTGCCTAATGCAATCATGCGATTGAACCAGTCAGCGTTATGCAGTCTGGTTTCACGGCATGGGAAATCGTTAAGCAGTATAAAATAATACATAAATGAGTATCCATTAAACGAACTCATCATGCATATCTTCGATTGCTTAGGATAGAACACACCATTTTTTCGATAAATATTAGGCGTGCATTCATATAACTGTTAAAAGCTAATGTGAATGCCTGCTGTGAATCATAATGTGCTTCA
>CAJUTJ010000165.1 GCA_910589655.1 uncultured Acetatifactor sp.
AAACTTCTTGCAGATATGCGCAAAGAACTGTACTGCATTGGCATATGTGGCCAGTACATGGGATTTGGTATTCGCGCCATTTCCCGTCTCGATCCAGTTGGCGCCGCCGGTATATTTGATCGAGGCCGGCTCCGTCATCTCGATGCTGATCAGACTATTGTTTCCGCTGCCTTTACGGCCGCTTCCGCAATGCCACCCTTTCATGTTCCAGGGGAGCAGCTGGTATACAACGGCATCCTTCCCCACCACGGCATGAACGCACACCGAAGCGCCGCTGCGCTGCCAGTTTTTCACAAAGACCAGAGGATCCGGCTGCGGACACCCGACGCTATGAAGCATTCCGCCTTTGGGAGCAATGCTGACGCCCGCTTTGTAGCACGGATTCTGTGTTGCCATTTTTTCGATAATAGTAATGCTCATTTTTCCCTCGCTTTCTACAGTGCCGGCCACTGCATCATACTTTGTAAGGCAATACCTCTCGATGATGCTGCACACCTTAGACACATACGATACATCTGTGGCATAGCCGCCGTCCTTAATGATCTGAATAGCCGTTTTATAGTCCCTTTCCCCTTTCAGGCCGGCATATCGCAGCTTATTTCCATTCATGGCACCATTCAAATAGTAGGAATGATCCCTCACGCTTGATTCCATATCCGGGTACCTTCTGAAATCTGCCGTGACAGTATATTCTCTCCCGTCAGGATCCTGCTCCTTTGTCTGCTTGGTATATTTAGAGACGCCATCCCACGTACTGCCCCAGGTGTTCCCGCTTAAAGAACACTTCATGCCGAAAAAATTATTGGCATTTCGGGCAAGCTCGGTCGTCCCATATCCTGATTCCAAAATTGCCTGCGCAATAGAAACGGAGGCGAGTATTCCGCTCGCCTCCATATCTTTTACAGCGCATTCACTTACTGCCTGAATAAATTCCTGCTCTGACATATTTTCACCTATCCTTTTGTTCTGTAGAATCGTTTCCAGATATCGATCAGGTAATCCCAGCCTTTGCAGCAGATAATCGCCACCAGGAAGGCCGCAAAGATAACCGCCACCAGGTAATACCAGACGAATGCAATCCCCGCATATGAGATATATGCAAAGAATGCGATTGTGCAGATGATAATCGACAGGACCAGCACCTGGAGAGACGTAGGAATCTTGTTAAGGATTCCAATCTCCTTTGTAAATTCCGTGATCACAGAGATAAGGGTGCAGATGACCGCCACCACAACCAAAATCACCGATGCGTTCGAGATAGTAAATTCCATGTTCATAAATATCCTCCTGTTTGATAAGTTAATAGATTTCATGTACGCTTTGCTCTACAAAAAAGTCCTTCTGCTCATGCTTGATTTTCCGGGCATATTCCAGAGCCGCATGCATATCGCCATTGCAATGCGCATCTGGAATCCTGGATACGGCTTCTGCTGTCGCTTCCCCCAGGGCGATTGCCGCCCCAATGCTTTTTACCATGAGTATCTCGTTCTTTTCTCTGGCAGCCTCCTTTTCATCCTGCCTTTTTTCCCGCTTCTCTAAATGTTTTTGCAGCATCCAAAAGCAAAAACCTGTAAACGCTGACGGAATACTCATGGCCACAATCAAAGCCATCGGATCCATTGTCCTCACCTCCCCTCTATAAAAAATTGCATTAAAAAAGAGCCTTACGGCTCTAATTCAGCACTGGTTTCTTTATACTGCTCCATAACCTCCCGGACGATTGCCATATCCTCTTCCAGCTTTTTATCTGTAAACGCCTGGTCATTCTGTAAGAGTCTCAAGTCCGTCGCCTGCCTGGCAACAATTTTCCCCAGTCGGTATATGATTTCATCCTGTTTTTCCACCATATCCATATAGAGATCCAGAAGTTCTAAAAAATTATCTTCATCCATATGAAGTACCATTCCTTTCTACTGAATTAGCCCCCCCGACTTTACAGTTACAGCCCCTGCTCTGCAGCATCAATTTCCTGCTGGAGTTCGTTGATCCTGTCCCTGACCTCCTGCCGGGCATCCATCAGAGCTTTTGTGTCATATGGATCCGCTTCCTCTCTCATGCGGGCCTCATAAGTCTTGGTAATCTTCCAGTCCCCAATATCACTCTGGGTGCTGGAAAGTTGGCTCATAAGGTTGATGATCTCCTGCTGTTTTTCCTGAACTTCTTCCGGCGTCAATGTCTTCTTTAATTCCATACTAAAATCCTCCTATCAATGTCTTAAAAAGTTTATCCAGTTCTCCGATGCTGCGGTAATTATCATAATGAACCGCATTCCCACGCCAACTTCTATAATGATGTACCGCTTCGACCCTTGACATTTTTACTTCTGCAATGAGAGCTGCATGTTTTTTGATTCTTATGCGCTCTCTCACAATCGTATCATGATGGAGCAGCCGATACAGTTTTCCGGATTCCGTCAGCCGATATTTTACTTTCAGCCAAACAAAGGGCCTATTCAGCGGAACAATCTGCGTCTTTCTTTGGTTTATAAATAACCCTGCTTCAGATGCGATATACTCCAAATCAGCCCTATTCTGCTTCAGCCGCTCCTTGTCATCATTGATATTATTGATATCGTCCATGTATCGTCCATAATATTTTTCCCCCCTGACAATTTTAAAGTAATTATCTATGGCATGGGGATAATACACACCGCCTGACTGAGATGTCTCCGAACCAATATTCAACGACTTATGCAGTAGCTTCTCCCCCGGCCCCTGATAATTCATATGTTCAAGGGAATTATACGGTACAGACATGGCTGCGGCATATTCTTCATCATCCATATAGGACACATCGGGAGCAAAAGCATCTATGAGCAGATCCGTCAGGGCATTTTCCTCCGGAAAATCCGTAAACTCGTGAAACTGCCCCTTCAATTCTTCATGCGGTACATTTATCGAAAAATTTCGTAAAGTCAGCAAACAACGCATACCCGCCATTATAGGGCTTCAGACCTTTCTCTACCCTCTCGCGATAATGCTTATGGATATGGGTTTCAAAGCGCTGTCTCGCAAAATCATTGCCTCTGCCCTGGATGGATGCGCCGTTGTCATAGATTATGCGCCTGTGGATCTCCGGTAAGAGGATCTGCTGGTTATGGGCTTTTGCCACAACACGATCCTCTATCGCCGGAGCCTTCACAGGCCTTACCTTGCCTCGTTCAGACAGTATAAATTCTTTGCATTTTGATGGGTGGTAAGCGCCACTCTCGATGCTCTGCTTTATTTCCAACGTCTTGAGCATTACATTGGCCTCATACCTTTGGGTGGACGCTTTCCAATCGCTCCCGCTCCTGCATTGATCAAACGCATTTAGCAACACGTTCATATCTGCCACTCTGTTCATATTCATTACCTACAAAATTTAAACCCTGTTTACAGCGGACAACTGTCGTAACAGGCCGCATCATGGGACATATTCGCCCTAAGGCAGGACACACACTCCTTCCAATCCGCACACCTGGGGAATCTTCCCTCTATAATGGGCGCGCTTGAAATCGGGGGCAAACCACATTCACGTTCGAGGCGTTGCCGTTGTTCGGATTGCCGTTAGCGTTCACATTGCAGAAGTTCGTCGAATTGCAGACCGACCGCAACCACCGGTTGAAGCGACTATATAGTGTGTGCCCTATGGATTTATTTCCTTATCTTGGCCAACGTCTTATTGTCAGCGGTACGCACACCTTTTACAAGTGCGATTTCCCGCTGTATTCGGATCAGATACCGTTCATATTTATTGGCATCTACTGGAAGCGTCTGCCTGATATAATCCATCCAGCTTGTCAGCTGATAGCAATTTCCTATAGCCTGGTTCAAATATCCTCGCCGCTGCGAATACTCTGCTTCCTTCGTAATATATATGCTGTTGGCATAATACAGATTGTTCAGCAGATTCTCCAAAATCCTAAGAACAGCGCTTCTGAAATAGGATATGAGCCACTCCGGGTACTGCTCCAGCTCCGTCACATCGTATGTGGCATTATTGATGATGGTATCTATCTTCTGACAGTCCTCAGCTGTCATGCCGTACCGTTTTTTCATCCACTCCAATTCTTCCTTTGACGGTTCATCCAGCCTCACCTCCTTCAAGTGTTTTCTTATCCGGGACTTCACGCCAAAATCCCGAAGTAAGAGTTCTGTCATTTCCCGGCGTAAACTCAAGGCATTATGCAGAAATTCCATCGGGCTCTCAGATCTCTTGTGTTTCGGTACACTCATATTACTTTCTCCTCAAAATCCAAAAATCCCAAATGCGGCGACCGGCCTTACGGCCGGGACTATATCACGGCCCACAAGGGGCCGTGATTATCCGATTGCGAAGCGGGGGCAAACCACAAGCACGCCCGAGGCGCCGCCGCCGTCCGGAAAGCCGTGAGCGTACACATAGCAGAAGGCCGCCGAATTGCAGACCGACCGCAACCACCGGTAGAAGCGACGGTTCATGATCTTATCAATTTTCATACCCGGAAGCTGCTGATCCAGCCCGATATTGTCATAGGCACTGGACGAAAACGGTGTGGCCCCATAAGCCTCCAATTCCGTCATAAGGATTGCTTTCTGGTCGCTCCACTCCCCAGATGTGGATCCTCCTTGCCATCCCAAACCGCCACGACTGGCAACGGTAGTAGTTACTGTATTCGTGATATATTCTCTTGTCTGCAGGACATGGGATGCCCCAAAAGCACTTTCCAGGGCTGTGACTACAGCCGGCATGACCGTCTTATTCATGTAGCTGTCTCTATATCCGCCCGTAGTGATATTGGTGGCGTTCATATAGGCGCTTCCGAGGCCATCCAACGGCATCATAACAAGGTGCGGCCTGTTCTGCAGTTTGGGTGTATCTCCGTGGTTATTCAGGGAATTGATTCCCAGGACCACATACTGCGTCTTTGCCTTGGCTGCAAAATTCGTAACGGAAATCGCCGGCGTATCTCTCTCAATGATGTCCCCAACGAATATATCCGAGAAATCTTTCGCCTGCACCATCTCTATAATTTCATCATAACTATAGAAATCTGTGAGCACCTTCCCTCCGCGATAAATCTGGTTATGTGCCTCCGGCTCTCCGCCAGTCAAGAAATTAAACATATCTCTCGCAAAGTCCTCAGCCTTGATGATCTTATCCCCATTTTCCGTCACGATGTGTAAAAAACTGCCGCCTCCCGGAACGGAAGTCAGCTTTTCTAAATTCATAAATAACTGATCCATTTTCTCCTCCTACTTAAACTGAATTTTCTTCAACGCTTTGAAACCGTCACCATTTACAGAAACAAATCGATCTCCAGCACCTGTCACCAGCTCTGATATAACATTGCCGGTCACGAGCATTTCTTCAAGGGAAGATATCGTAGCCTTCTGCTGCACTATTGTGCCTCTCAGGCCCTCTATCTCTCCCAATGCGCTTGTCTGCTGCCAGCAGATAGGATTCCACTCTCCGGTTGTTTCCTGCACGCATTTGTAGAGCGTATTCTGGTATAGGCAATAATCCCCCACCTGATAGGACACCTCCGGATTATAATCTTCCGTAGACACTGCGCTCTGTTTCAACTGCTCAATCGACTGGCGATTACAGAGTGTATTCTGAAATATCTGAATCGGTGCCGTATTGACAATATCGGCATGAGCCGGATCAGAGGTTTCTGTAATTTTTAGTGCTTCAGAAAAAATAGGAGTATTGTTTGTGTAATCTTTCATTACATCCTCCTCAATATAACACATTTTGTTAGCGTCTTAATTTTCATGTTACAAAATAACGAAATACGTTATTTTCAGAGCCTAAAACTTATCCAGGATTTCAAATACCATCTCCATATCCCCATCCTTTCCTTTATTTGAAAACGCCTTTATCGCCAGCAGATCTCCGTCTTCATCATACAAAGCGACCTCATTGATCGTCTGGCCTGCCAGAGTTTCCTTCGCCAGCGTGGTTACATACATTGCACTGATTTCATCCGGCTGCAAAGTCACATCATCTATCGGCTGCCGGTGCAATTCATGCTGTAGGGACACATCCGTGGCCAAGGGCGTCCTAATTGCCGATCCGCTGGCTGCCCCATCACCGAACGCCATGCCTATCGTCTTCGGAAGAGCCGGTATCAGCCCGGCCCTTGCCTGCACGATTTTCTTCTTTGCGATATTGGTAACTATACTGTCTGACATCTAAATTTCCTCCTTCCATTCTGCCGCATTCAGTGTCGTACTTCCGTCAAGAAAAATACTCCCATCCAAATAATTAAGGTTCTTTTTTATCAGGATGGATTCAGCTTCAACGGATTCTTTCTGCACAACTTCAAGCCTGTGCCGGTCCCTTACCGGGAACAATTCAAGCTGGCTCCCCAGCAGAAAGCTTCCATCAAAAGCAGCGGTGCCATTCAGGTATGCAATGCCGCCATTGCTATACAGATAAAAATCCATCCTGTGGAGCATCCGTTCCACCGTCACGGTGTTTGCAAGCTGGACCACTATGTCAAGCCCTTCTGAACCATGATAAATAATCTCGATATGAGCCGGTACCTTCCCTTTGATAAGACTACGAATATCCTCCATATACTTATCCGGATTATCCTTAAATGTCATATTGATATACAATTTGGCGCCCGACAATTCAATGTCGCACTCGCAGTCCACAAATTGTCTCACAATCGCTTTAATCTTATCTGCAGAAAGTTTCCCGGAACCTATCAGCAATGCATTGATATAGGCTTTCCTCTCTTCCAGCGTTTTGTTTGCATCTTTCATAATTCCCAGAAACACCTCGTATCTGGTAAGTGCTTCATCATCCATATATTTCAGGAACTGAAACGCCACCATATCTTCCATATCCTGGGCCATAAGATCGATAATCCAGCCTGCCAGCCGAAACACCGCATCCATTTCTTTGATTCTCCTGTAATAGCGCGGACTGTAGGACGCGATTTCTTCATATCCGCTCCGCTGCTGGTTATTATATACAAGCATACGCATCCCCCTATCTGTTCAAAACTGCCGCTTCGTTCATTGTCAGTTCGCCGAGGACAGGGACATTATCCGCTTCAATATTTACATTTTCAGACAGTCCATTTAGCGTAAGATTTGCCAAATCCTTAATTCCTGCCGTATTTGCTAAAATACCAATCACCTTCATATACTGCGCCACCATATTCTCTTCATCGGGAGTATCCAGGGCAATATCCTTCATATAGCGAATCAGTTCCTGACGGACCGTTTCTTTCGTACTCTCCAGTGAATATCCAGATGCAATAACCACATCAAAAGAAATATTAACCGCCTCCTGCCCCGCCGCCACCGCAAAAAACTTACAACCAAGAAGCACCTTTCCCTGTCCTACTCCTTTCGAGCCGGGATCCATCTCTTCCTGAATCTGCTCAATCAGCGAATCCGGAGGTGCCGTCCCCTCCGAACTGATGATAAGGGCTTTTACCGTACATGGCCCATATGCCAGCGGCGTAATGATTGCCCTGCCAACACCATCATACGATTCACAGCTGGTCTTGTACTGCTGCTTATTCCAGTTTTCAGCCGGCTCGGAGAGGGCTTCTTTCCACCGCTGCCGCAGATCTTCATCGCTTTCCTTATCAGTGCCTGCCGCATACATATCTCCAAGTGTAGCAGATTTCAATCCCATAGTATTGCGCACCGGAACCAACCGCTCTCCTTTGAGCAGATAATTTGTCTCCGTTCCCGTAAGTTCAGACTGTAAATAAAAATCTTCCCCCTCCTGCACCACCACGAAATAATAACCGCCGGCCATGAACCTGTCTCCCACCAGATCCGCCGGTGCCACGCCGTCAAATACCGGCACATAATAAGATGATGTGGCCGCCTTGCGGTAAACCTGCTTCTGCGCCGCCCATTCATCCAGCACATCACCCGTGCATGTATCCGCAAACAGCAGATCAAACACGGACCGGAGATCCTCATAGAACTTTGCGGCTCGGAGACAGTGGCCGGCTGCCGCATCCATGTAGACGCTCCCTTCTCTGGTATCAACCCCCAGCGCATCTCCCATCTCCCTTGCCTGTTCCATAAAATAATCTTCGGTAAACTGCTCAAACACTCAAATCACCTCCTTTATCGGGATTTCCCCATATATCGTATCTACGTCAAACGTAATGACACAGCTGTCTTGCATAGGATAGGTATCCTTAAATTCAATCCCCACATTATATACCCGCAGTACCCTCGGATCGTGGATTAGCGTGTCCGTTACCAAAAAGGATATTTCCGCTTCTACATACTCCCTTGTTACCTCCTTATCCATCAGCGTATCTATAATTTCACTCCCATACTGATTCGAATAAATCAGACAGCGGAAACGAGGCGTTAGTATCGCCTTTTTGATATACTGGTTCATGGCCTCCTGCCCATCAACAAAACCTATAATCCGCCCCTCGTCCCAGTCAATCTTATAAGTCCGGGAGGTTTTTTCCTGCTCATTTTCAATTGTTTCAAATGGAATAGGAATATCCAGGGCCATATGCATCACCCCCTTCTATCCAGAACATAATATTTTTTCCCATTGTTATAAGAAAGCAGATATACGATTTCACCTGCTTTCAGTCCCGTATGAAGAATTATCTTGCCTCCCGTGAGCTGGAAGCCTTTCAGTTCATGTGTGTGTTTTCCGCTCTTTGCAATCCCCGGGTGCTCATGCTCTCCTTTTTCATCCTCCGCCCCGGTAGGAGCATACAGAGCGCCGTCATCCATCATAATATCCGCCTCTATCTCATGATCCGTTAAA
>CAJUTJ010000166.1 GCA_910589655.1 uncultured Acetatifactor sp.
ATGTAAGTATATGGATACAAGATTTACCGTGGAAGAAAGTAATTTAATCTGCATTTTTGCAGGGGAGAGCAGGAGTGAGGTCATAAAGGATATTGAGAGGGCTTTGCCGTATCTGGAGGATACGGATATGCTGGAGCTGTCTGGCAGGGTGATCGGAAAGCTACAGAACATGACCGATGAAGAATTTGAACATCTTGAATTGACAGAAGCAGAGTAAAATATAACAGAGACAGGCTTCTTTCCCATCTAAAATGTGGGAAGGAAAGCCTGTTTTTGTTTGAGTGAAAAAATTTTCTCAACGCAGAAACGAGTATGTAATAAAATCGGCTTTATTGCCTTACGGAGTTGTACCAATCCACCAGAAAGCGGATATAGTCCTCGCCGGGTTCTTTGACAACATGGTCAAACTTTACATTGCGGATATTTGTAAGGTTTGGGGTTTTTCCGAGAATCTGGTTAGTTTCGTCCTGGCGGAATAGTAAGAGCAGGCTTGCAGCGGAACCTTTTTCTGTATAGGCTGCAACTTCCACAGCATCATTGCATCCTGTCTCCCGCCGCTCCCTGCCAAGCTCTGACGTAAAATGCTTCTGTGCTTGAAGATATAAATTTCTTGCGGATGTCTCTGCCACCTTGTTTTCGATAAAGGAGTTTCTCCCATAAAGAAGATCATTCAAATGCATGGAAGTAAAATCTTCCGGAGCAGATTTGAAATAGAATAGGAGCATCAGAGCTGTGTGATATTCGTCATCGGTAAGGGTGTAATCGGCGAGATTTTTCACATGCTCAAGGAATGTTTTTTAGCTGATTCCTTTGTGTCAGCCTGCCTGCTCTGCGCTATTTCTGTTTCGGTGGAAGGGCGGACAGCAGGAATTTTGAATTTTTTGCTGATACTGTTCTGTGCAATGATTGAGGATGCACTACAGGACGGGCAGGAAGAAGGCATATCATCGGACTTGAATATGTAATGGCATGCGTCACAGGTGAAATAGTTCATGGCATAATCTCCTTATGTCATCTGGACAGATAAATCTGCGCTGCCAGACGTTTTTTATCATTGACAGTCATATATGTACTTTCCTTTGCTGTTCATTGTAACGGCGGAATGGTGCAGTGTCAATGAATATGGGAAAGAAATTCAGAGAATTTCGTTTACAAAGTAGCGCAAGCCGGAAACGGAGGGGAAACGCCTGTTTTTTGTGCCGCTTTCAGTTCTGCTAATTTAGCGTATCTGTGTTTTGCCAGTTTGTGTTATAATGGGATACATTGATAAATAGCAAAAAGGATGGAATTTTAATGGGAAGGAATTATCTGTTATGAAAAAAGGAAAAGGCAAAGCGGCTAAGAAAGCCATGAAATTTGCAGACCGGAAAGCAAAAGCGGACAAGTGGATGGCAGAATATGACGGTACAGCTTACGGCGGGGATATCATAAAAGCATATAGAAAGAAATTTGCCGTAGACCGCATGAAGGCTGTTGCAGAGTTGCAGATGTTAGGCATATCTTTAACAAAAGAGCAGATTGAGAGAGAACAGGCGGCAGTAAGAGCTTATCAGGATATACAGAGGGCTAAAAAAGCAAAAAGAAAGAGAATCCGCGAACAGAAAAGAATGCAGAAGGATATTCCGATATTCCATGAGGATCAGGATAATACTTTTTATTACATAGCAGGCTATACTTCCGATGGTGCGCCTTATGGAGTCACATGGAAAGAAATGGGGATGCTGCCTGGTACAGAGGAGTTTGATGATTAGAGATTAAGAAAATGTTTTCAGTGGCTGATAAAGGCCGGGGAAGGTTTGTCAAGTACCTCCCCCGGTCTTTATCTGTCTTTCGGGGAAAAAATCTGTACATCGGGAATATCATCTATAATCTGGTGAGCAAAAGTTTCCGATATATTATATAATTACCAGTTTGCAAAAAACGCCGTAGCAAAGGGCGGCAATACGAATCCAAAGTGCAGGGAAATCCGGATAAAATTGTGTGATGGAAAAAGGGAGGGAATGTATTATGAGTATTTTAGGAGTAAGCAATGCTGTGACAGGTGTATACCAGCACACAGGCAGGACACAGAAAAATACTGCAAATGGAGTAAGTTTTACAGAACGGACAGCGCAGGCGCAGGAAGTTTCGGATGCAGAAAAACTTGAGAATTTCAAAAAAGAAATCTGGAATGAGATAAATTCCATGCCGTGGGGAGCAAATACATCCATACAGATAACGGACGGAGCCTTCAGGAAAATGATGGAAGACGGCGAATTTAAAAACAAAATGATGAAGATCATCCGGGAGGATGCCGTTGGTTCCAATAAGATGTGCGGTGGGACGTTGATAAATATTGATGAAAATGGGTATAAAGGTTATTCCTATATGGCAGGCTATGCAAAAGAGGCGGAATCGGCATTTTCGGCTCATTCCAAAGATAAGGATGCTTTTTATGTAAAGAAAGCAGAAAAGAAACGGGAGTATAGGAAGCTGTTGGAGGAAAAACGGTTAAAGCAGGAGCTGGCAGAGAAAGATTTAAAGGCAGCTCTTGAAAGGAAGCGTCTGACTGAGAACGCTATAGAGCGGAAACAGGAATCGGGCAGAATATTACGGAATGTGAGTGTGGAAGCAAATGCCGCTTATGAAGCAAGTTTCCTTATTGCAGACAGCGGTTCAATCTAAATATCAGGCAGTTCGGGATTATGATAAAGGAGCGGCTCTAAAGGACAGGGTAGATGTTGCATATAAAGGATAATGTGGCAATGGAAATAGGTACGGTTTATGGCAGTTATTATGGGGCAAACGGCTATGAGGGCGTGAGGAAGGAAGAAAAGCGGGCAGATACCGTATTGTAAAAACTATTACGGATTTTAGAGGAACCGGAGACTATACAGATTATGCATTTACAGCGGAATTTAATATCAAGGAAGAAATGTAGTATGCATTTTGAAGAGTGGAGCTTTCGTTGCTGTTGATGAGCAAGAAGGTCGGACATGAAAAAAGATAAAACGAGGGAAAGGAGCTGCAAAAAGCTCCTTTTTTGGTTGCATTTCAAAAGTTACTTCTAAAATTCATTTATTAAATTTATATAAATCCCTTGTGAACTTCTGACTTATGTGTTATTGTGTTATGTATAACAGTATAACAACATTAACAGTGGGAGGGAGATTGTGAAACTTATTATTTCAAATATATCGGGCATACCAATATATGAGCAGATCAAGCAGCAGGTTAAATCTGCCATTATGTCCGGTGATTTACATGCGGATGAAACACTGCCTTCTTTGAGGACACTTGCCAAAGATTTAAAGATTAGTGTCCTGACCGTGACAAGGGCATATACGGAATTAGAAGAGGAGGGTTTTGTAAAGAATATTCAAGGACGGGGCTGTTTTGTTTTGAGTCGGGGTTCTGAGCTTTTGAAGGAACAACTGCTCTGCAAAATTGAAAACAGCTTATTAGAAGCGATAAATGCTGCCCGTGTGGCTGAACTTTCAGGAGAAGAACTGCATCATCTTCTGGATATTTTAATGGAGGAAAAAACGGATGAATAATTATTTGGAAGTAAAAAACCTGTCAAAATCCTTTGACAATTTCCGGCTGCATGACATTGCTTTTACCTTGCCCAAAGGGTATATCATGGGGCTGATCGGACCGAATGGCTCCGGAAAAACAACAACTATCAAGCTCATACTGAATATGCTGAAACGTACAGACGGCGAAGTGAAAATTTTAGGGCTGGACAATATTGCCGATGAGCAGGCGGCAAAGAAAAGTTTAGGCGTTGTTTTTGATTCCAACTATTTCAGTGATGACTGGAAAGTATCACAGGTTGAGAAATCAGTGTCGGTTTTCTATGAGAACTGGAACACGCAAAGGTTTTCTGAATTGCTGGATAAATTCCATATTTCGCCTGCGAAAAAAGTAAAAGAGCTTTCCAAAGGTATGCAGATGAAACTTATGATCGCCTGTGCTTTTTCATATGACGCAAAATTATTGATTTTAGACGAGCCTACCAGCGGTCTTGATCCTGTTTCAAGGGATGAACTTCTTCACATCCTGTCGGAATATATTGAAGACGGGGAACACAGCGTTTTGTTCTCCACCCATATTACCGGGGATCTGGAGCGTGCTGCTGACTATATCACTTATATTAGTTACGGGGAATTGTTTTTCAGTGGGAGCAAGGATGAATTTATGGACAGTTTCAGGATAGTCAAGGGAGGGCGTGAAGAGTTATCTGACGATTTGGGTAAAAAAGCACTTGGCATCAGGGATTTTGCCACAGGATTTGAAGCACTCATTAAAACCGAGGATATAAAGCAGTTTGCACACCTTAATATGGAACCGGCAACGATTGACGATATTGTGGTATTTACCAGTAAGAGAGGTGAACAGTATGAGTAATATTTGGAAATCTGTAAAACTGGATTTTTCTTTAGTAAGACCCTATGTGAAAACAATATGCTTCACAATGGTATTGCCTGTTGTATTTGCCGCTATCAACCGTTCCTTACTGACAGGAATTTCATTTGCCATGTGCTTTATTGCCATGACAACGGGATATACCTTTTCGATTACAGAAAAGAACTCTATGGAACGGCTTTACGGTATTTTACCAATCCGAAAAAGTGACATGGTTATTGGGCGGTATATTTTTATCATTATCATGGGCTTAACTGCACTGATATTTTCTTTAATTGCTCACCCTGTCATATTAACTATTTTGGGAGAAAGCATTGGCATATTCGATTATATAAGTGCTGCTGTCACAGGGATATTCCTTTTTGCTCTTTATACAGTTTTTCAACTGCCCGGATATTATAAACTTGGTTCTATCAAAGGCAGGGTATTTATGTATATCCCGGTTGCAGGATTTTTGATAACCTTGCTACCCATTACAAAAAGTCCTGTTGGCGAAAGTAAACTGCTTTTTACAGTTATCAATTCCCCTATTCTGCTAATGTTATTAGCTGTCATTTTTGTTATTGCAATGTATGTTGTTTCCATATCGGTATCTATTAAGATATTGAAAAATAAAGAAATGTGAGGTGAGAACATGGATTTTACTGTTTTGATCGTGGGGCTTTTGATTGGTGTTGGGATACCGATCAGGAACAAAGTAATCAAAGAATATAGGAAAAAAAGGGACAGCAAACTCCAAAAGAGAAAAAGGAAGAATAATTTTAATTAAGGGATTTGGGTGCGTGAAAGATTATATTTTGCAGGTTGATGATTTATGTAAAAAATATGGTAATGCTGTGGCTTTAGATCATGTGTCTTTGTCCGTGCCGACTGAGAGCATCTATGGGCTTATTGGTGAAAACGGTGCAGGGAAAACGACGCTGTTCCGTATTCTGGCAGGGCTGTCACACCAAACTTCCGGTGTGATAACATTGGCTGGTGCAGAAACAGAAGCGGAGATTATAAGGCAGCGCAGAAATATTGGGTTTATGATTGAGACACCGGCACTTTATCCCAATTTATCTGTTCTGGAAAACCTGTATCTTGTACAGATGCAGTATTCAGGTAAAAAAGATGTTGAAAGCGCAAAGAAAACTTTGGAATTGACAGGATTGCCCGAACAGGGGAGAAAGAAGGCAAAGCATCTGTCTTTGGGTATGAAGCAGCGGTTAGCCCTTGCCATCGCTTTGCTCCACAATCCCGAAATGCTCATATTGGACGAACCTGTTAATGGGCTTGATCCGATGGGAATTGCTGCATTCAGGAAGTTGATTTTAAAGCTCAGCACAGACCGCCATATTACTGTGATCATATCAAGCCACATTCTAAGTGAGTTAGAGCAGATTGCAACACATTACGGTTTTCTGCATAATGGCAGGATGCTGAAGGAAATACCCGCATCTGATATCCTCTCATCTGGGAGCAGCTTGGAACAGTATTATGAAAAGATATTGGAGGACGGCCAATGCGGAATTTAATGAAAGCAGAATTGTACAAACTCAAAAAAGACATTGGAGTATGGGTAATAGTCCTTGTATTGGTCTGTTGTGCAGGTATCTCTATTTTTACGGGGGTATATGACAGCGTGGAAAATATGGTCTTAAATCTGGGAAAGGAAAGTATGATCCTGATATTGGCTTGCGCAATTTATGCCGGGTTTTCATGTACGGACGATTTTACTGACCGCACAATCATTTATGCAGTTACCTATGGCAACAGGCGCTTTCATATTCTGTTGGTAAAAGGCTGCCGCTATATCTTTGGATGTACTGCAATCATAATTTCATATATGGCGCTTCCCATGATAGTCGCATTTCCAGTGCTGGAAACAGGGATTTCCCTGCCAGACCTGATTGTGTATGCCGCTAAAAGCCTTATCCTTTCTTTACCTTTGTATTGGGCTGTTGCCATGGTTTTTTTCGCCATTGCAATGGTAACGAGAAAAGCATCCGTGACAATGGGGATTTCAGTGGCAGGTTCTATTTTAGGGGTTGTATTAGCTACACATTATTCAACTTTGCAAAAGATCAAAGAAACCTTACAGCCTTTCTGTTCTTCACTTTCAATCTGCATCGTTCCCTTATGGGCGTCTACAATCTGGCGGACAAGGATCAGTCCGAGGCCGTGTCTTAAATCCAGCCTGTCATCGGTGCTTTCCATGTAATGCGGCTTTTCCTTCAGTTCTTTCAACTTTTCAGCTGACAGGCCGATACCATTATCCGATACAGACAGGCAGATGGTGTCGGCTGTGCAGTTCAAGCAAAGATCAATGCTGCAGCCTTCCGGATTGTGGCGAATGCTGTTCTGAACCAGATTGCCCACTGCCCGTGAAATGAGACGGGCGTCACAATTCAGGGTGAGAGTCTCGGCGGAAGGGGGAATATGGAGTTCAACCGGATAATTCCCGGAAAGTTCCGTGCTTAACAGTTCTGCCGTATAAGAGCGCAGCAGCCTGGACAGGCGCATGGGTTCCTTATGGACAGGCTGCATATCGTATTCCAGCCGGGATACCAGATTTAAGTCCTGTACCAAATCCTTTATTTTCATGCTCTGCTGTTTTATAGTTTCTGCCTGCGTCCGGATGCTGTCATCTGCGGCGGCATTACCTGCTATCCTTCCGGAATATCCCATGATCATGGACAGCGGGGTACGGATGTCATGGGAAACACCGCTGATCCAGTTGGCACGGGCCTGATTCTGGCGGTTTAAGATTCGGGATGCCCTGTTTATACTGTCAGCCACTTCGGACAGATCTCCTGACAGGTCGAGGGATACCGGTTTCCCCTCGGAAAGTGATGCAATGGCAGAAATAATGGGTTCTGTGAGGCGCATGATTTTTTGGCGAGAAAAACAGTAGGCGAGAAACAGCGCCGTCAGGTCAATGGCCAGCACTACGCAGAAAAAAACAGGAATCATCTTCACAATATCCATTGGATAGTAATTTCCGGTAATCTTGTAATAGCTCCCTTTCGGATAACCGAGTACCAGAAGGCCGTCTTCCCTGCACCTGATAAAGACAGGGTAATCATGCAGATACCCTTTTGTAAACGCAGCTACGTCCTGCACGGAATAATCTGAGGGAATATCTGCGGGAAGTTCCACAGACCAGAGGCAGCAACCGGTACTGTCAAGGAACATGGCCCATATGTCCAGGGAGCGGAGCGTGTCCGCCATTTCATCCGTGATGCCCTCCGGCCCGGAAGCGGCGTTTACATCCGCCACCATATTTTGCGGTGAAAAACCGTTGTAATCATTTAACACAATACGGTGGAACGTCCAGATAAATGCGAGCAGGTTGAAAAGTACCAGCCCAAAGATCAGGACAGAAAAAGAAACAAAATATTTTGAAATATATCTGCTAAATGATTTCATGGTATCACTTCCTTGTATTCAGTTTATATCCCAGCCCCTTGACCGTGATCAGTGAAACCGGTTTTGACGGGTCGGATTCAATTTTTTCACGGATGCGGCGGATATGGGCGTTCAGGCTGTTTTCATACCCGAAAGGGTTGTCTCCCCAGAGCGCTTCGCACAGCACATCCAGGGTGACTATTTTCCCGGCGTTTCGTGCAAGGGTTTCAAGCAGGGTGTATTCCATGGCGGTAAGCGGTATGGTCTCACCGGCTTTGTCTACCTCCGCACGCTCAAAATCGATCAGGCAGCCCTCCAGTTTTACTACCGGGGCATCCATTTTATAGCAGCGGCGCAGGACGGCATGGACACGCAGCAGGAGTTCTTCCGGCAGAAACGGCTTTGCGATATAATCGTCTGCGCCCAGCCCCAGCCCGGCCAGCTTATCTGCGGCTTCGTCCCTGGCTGTCAGGAATATGACCGGCATATCCGAAAAGTCCCGTATCTGCTGCATCAGAAAGAAACCGTCCCCGTCAGGCAGCATGACATCCAGGACTGCAAGGTCAGGTTTTTCGGCTTTGGCGGCAGCTATCCCTTCCGATACGGAAGAAGCAGTCGTAATATTTTCAAATCCTTCTTCTTTTAAGATGGCAGACACCAGTTCAAGAAGTTCCGGCTCGTCATCCACCAGCAATAACTTTTTTGTATATAAAAATGAATGATCCATAGTGTGATCGCCTCCATGCATAGTATACCATATTCCCTCTGCCAAAAGTACGAATCCCCCAAAAAGTAAGGTAAAAGTAAGGACACGGGAAAGTTAAAGTCAGGTTGGGAGTGTATCATGGAATTGTTGAAAGGAGATGTCACTTATGGATTACATGATAACAACTAAGCATTTGACAAAGAAGTACAAAAATTTTGTTTCCGTCAATCATGTTTCCCTTCATATCCGCAAGGGCAGTATTTATGGCTTTCTCGGGCCGAATGGGGCGGGAAAGTCCACTACTATGAAAATGCTGCTTGGGCTGACCGCACCTACAGAGGGGAGTTTTTCCATTGACGGAAAGCATTTTCCCGAAGACCGGATGGATATTTTGAAGGAGATCGGTTCTTTTATTGAAGCCCCGTCTTTCTATGCAAACCTCACAGGCAGGGAGAATCTGGATGTGATACGCCGTATCCTGGGACTCCCGAAGGAGAGCGTGGAGGATGCGCTGGAATTAGTTGGGCTCACGGAATTTGGAGACAGGCTGGCAAAGAAATATTCCCTTGGAATGAAACAGCGTTTAGGGCTTGCCGGGGCGCTTCTTGGGAGGCCGCCTGTCCTGATCCTGGATGAGCCTACCAACGGTCTTGACCCTTCCGGCATCCATGAGATCCGGGAACTGGTAAAGTCACTGCCCGGCCTCTATGACTGCACGATTCTGATCTCATCCCACATGCTGTCAGAGATCGAGCTGATGGCGGATGATATTGGAATCCTCAACCATGGGAGGCTCCTGTTTGAGGGAAGCCTTGATGAACTCAGACAGACGGCAGTAAAAACCGGCTTTGCCGCAAATAATCTGGAGGATGTATTCCTCTCCATGGTGGATCAGGATAATGCGGACAGAAAGCAGAGGGCAAAGTTATGAGGATGTTCCTGATTGAGCTTCGGAAAGAAAAACGGGCAGGTGCGATTCCTGTCTTGCCGGCAGTTGGCATTCTGGGAGCATTCTATGCATTTGCAAATTTTATTATCAGGAAAGATACCCTGCTGAATCTGCCGCTTCCGCCTATGGACGTTCTGCTGACACAGCTTTATGGTATGATTGTGGTTCTGAACATGTTCGGGATTGTGGTTGCCGCCTGCATGGTCTATCACATGGAATTTAAAGGGAATGCGGTTAAAAAGATGTATATGCTGCCCATAAGCGTACCGGGAATGTACCTTTGTAAGTTCCTGATTTTATCGGCAATGCTTTTTGCGGCGGTAGCATTAGAGAATATGGCGCTTGCGTTTATTGGTATGAAAGACCTGCCGCAGGGAGCATTTGAAATGGGAACCCTGCTTCCATTTGCAGGGTATTCGTATCTTACTTCCATGCCGGTACTGTCATTTATGGTTTTGGTTTCCTCACGTTCGGAAAATATGTGGGTGCCGCTGGGGATTGGCGTAGCCGGGTTTTTGAGCAGCATGGCACTGGCAAATATAAATTTTGATCTGCTGCTGATCCATCCCTTTGTTATTATGCTGAAGCCTGCGGTTGCCATGAGTGCAGAGCCGGATATAACGGCTGCCGTCGCTGCTGCGGCTGCATCGCTGCTGTTTCTCGGCGTAGGGCTGTGGATGGCAAAGAATCTGCGTTATGAATAAGACAACTGTTTGGAGGAATTTAATATGAGCTTTTTGGAACTTCTGAGAATTGAATTCACGAAAGTAAAGAGGTCAAAAATGATACCGCTTATTTTTGCTGCCCCGCTGTTAGTAGTTTCTTCCGGGGTTGCAAATTTAAGCCGGTATTTTACACCGGAATATACAAATGCGTGGCCTGCCATGTTCATTCAAAGCGCACTGGTTTACTCTTATTATTTACTGCCGCTGTCCATGATCGTGGTCTGCGTGATGATTGCAGGGCGGGAAACAGGGAATAACGGCATCTTAAAGATGTTAGCGCTGCCGGTTAGCCGGTATGCGCTCTCCATGGCAAAATTCTGTGTGCTGGTATTTTATCTGTTTATGGAGATGGCCGTGTTCTTTGCGGTATTCGTGATTGCCGGGACAGTTGCCACAAAAACAATGGGCGTGACGGAAACACTGCCTGTCCTTTATCTGATGAAATGGTGCGCCGGCCTGTTTCTGACCATGCTGCCATGCCTGGGGGCTATGTGGGCAGTCACAGTCCTGTTTGAAAAGCCGCTTTTGTCTGTGGGGCTGAACCTGCTCCTTGTGATTCCCGGCGTGCTGGTTTCCAATACACCTGTCTGGATCGCCTGGCCGTACTGTTACAGCGGTTATCTGGTATCCTGTTCGCTGCATGATTTTACGGCGGGAGATAACATACGGACATTTTCACTGTTCCCGTTCCTGCCGGCTGCGATATTGGTCTTTGCATTGGCACTTACGATTGCGGTAATACAATTTGGAAAAAAGGAAATGAGGTAAATCGGTCATGGAAAATAAAAAACGGAAAACTTTAAGTATGGCGGCGCTGATCGTCAGTATTCTCCCAGCGGCAACGCTTGTTCCTGTGTTCCTTAAAATTACATTGCCTGAAGGGGTGAATACAGTCTGGGCAGGTGTCAATGTTGTCAGTGCCGTGTTAGGTTTCGTCCTTTCCGGTATCTGTGTCAGGAGTGATGAAAGCCGCAGCCCTGTGAATATTGCGTCAACGCTCATCAGCGCTTTTTGGTGCCTGTTGATGATGGGCATGGTAGTTTTGGCATTATTTTTAACTTTTATGCGGTAGTGAGATTAAGGAGCATTTCAAAAGACTTATATAAGATGCGGTAATGACGGAATGCTTGTCTTTCGGGGAAAAGATCTGTACATCGGAGAGGGGAGGTTTTTGTCTGGATTGCTCTATGATAAGATGATTCAGTATATATTTGTCTGGATTTGCATTAAGACCGCCCATGTTTAAAATATAAAAAATATGTTCATGGCAAGGTTTTGGCAAGGTTTCTGTATTATAATAGATAATCTAAGAGCAGAAAGAAAGGAACAGGAGAATGAACAGGGTTTTGGTCATTGATGATGATAAAGAGCTTTGCGCTCTTATAAAAAAG
>CAJUTJ010000167.1 GCA_910589655.1 uncultured Acetatifactor sp.
CCGTGGTACGGCCGAATGGGATTCCACCTATAAGCTCAGGGTAAATGTTGAGAAATCAATCAACCATTTCAAGGACAGCTTCTGTGTTGCTAGGCGTAAAACGCAGAATGAAAAAACGCTTCATGCTGACCGGCTTCTCGCCGGAATTACCCAGCTTATCACTGTAATGATGGCTGATAAACTGCACAGGCATCAATATATCCGCAGTTTAAAACCTCTGATTGCATAACCTTACATACCGCATACCATTTCACGGGCAGGCTTCATGTCTCCCATACCAAAACAATATATGTTTTCTGTACATACCGTAGTCCTTAATGACGGAATTTAACGGGGAGGACTGGTACAGCCTTGTGGAATATGCCACGGTGTACAGCCGGGAGGATATCCGATTCACCTTTTAGAATGGGATGGAAATAAAAGCATAGAAAAAGCTGCAGTATTGCCTGCCGAAGTTTTTTACTGCCATTTTCGATTTGAATCCTCCCCTACGGGGCAAAATTAGTAAGTATGGCAAAATCAAAAGGTTTGAAGTAAAATCAAATTGTATCAAAGACGGTGGGAAGATAGAGATTTTAATAACAAAAATAATTTACCCTCTTGCAAAGTAAAAAAAAGTGTGGTAGCATGATTTCCATATTGAAAATGCTATGAAGGAGACTCTTGTCAAGGAAAACGACAGGAAGGCGGCGTCACCGACTGAGAGCGCTGCCAGTGGAAGCTGACAAAGGGAACACTCCGGAGCAGGCTGCCTGAAAGGCCGGTATAATTCGAATGCAAATTATATCAGAGTTTATTAGGACAGCACGTTGCATGCGTTAAGTGCGAGAGAGGAAACTGCCGGGAACACCTTTGATGGAAGGTGCGGCGTTTCAATGCGGGTGGTACCGCGGATAAGTAAAATTATTCGTCCCGGGATGCAGAAAACTGTGTCTCGGGACTTTTTTGCGCGAATGAGCAGAGTCAGAAGTGATTGAATGCATCTGCCATGCTTGCATGGATAACTTCAGAGACACCAATGCGCGGCCTGCCGCAGAGAGATCTGCGGGCAAGACAGCGGGAAAAGAGGAGTATTATGACCATGAAAAACCGTTACAGAGACATTACGATCAAGGAAATCAGCGAACAATATATCGGAGAAACGCTCCGTGCCGCCGGATGGATCGAGAATATCCGGGACCACGGCGGAGTGTCTTTTATCGATTTGAGGGATATGTACGGTGTACTTCAGGTAGTAATCCGGAAGACCGAACTGCTGAAGGGTTTGACAAAGGAAACCTGTGTCAGCATTCTGGGGCCTGTGGAGAAACGGGATGAGGAAACATACAACCCCAAGATTCCCACAGGCACGATCGAATTGGAGGCACAGGAGATTACCGTGTTGGGGAAAGTATATCAGCAGCTGCCTTTTGAGGTTATGACTTCCAAGGAGACAAGGGAAGATGTGCGCTTAAAATACCGCTATTTGGATCTGAGAAATGCCAAAGTACGGGATAACATCCTGTTCCGCACTCAAGTGATCAGCTTCCTGCGCCAGAAGATGACGGAGCTGGGATTTGTGGAAATCCAGACACCCATACTCTGCGCATCCTCTCCTGAGGGGGCAAGAGACTATATAGTGCCTTCCCGAAAATATAAGGGTAAATTCTACGCCTTGCCGCAGGCACCGCAACAGTATAAGCAGCTTTTGATGGTGTCGGGTATTGACAGATATTTTCAGATTGCCCCCTGTTTCCGTGATGAGGATGCCAGAGCGGATCGTTCTCCCGGAGAATTTTATCAACTTGACTTTGAGATGAGCTTTGCTACGCAGGAGGATGTTTTTAAAGTTGGTGAAGAAGTGCTTTCCGCCGCTTTTGAAAAATTTGCACCCGAAGGTGCGGCGGTGACTAAGGCGCCTTATCCCGTTTTCAGTTATAGACAGGCAATGCTGGAGTTTGGCTGTGATAAGCCGGATCTACGCAACCCTCTCCGGATTATGGATTTGACGGAATTCTTTCAAAAATGTAGCTTTAAACCTTTTATTGGCAGGACAGTCCGTGCCATTAAGGTACATGAGGAGATGAGCAAGGGCTTCCATGAGAAGCTTCTGAGTTTTGCCACGTCTCTCGGCATGGGTGGACTTGGTTATTTGGAAGTGGACAGCGATTTTTCCTATAAAGGCCCCATTGACAAATTTATTCCCGCTGAATGCAAGGCGGAGCTTAGGGATCTTGCGGGGCTGGAGGCAGGCGACACCATTTTCTTTATTGCCGACAGAGAGGAAAGGGCAAATTTTTATGCGGGAAAAATCCGTAATGAGCTGGGGGAGAAGCTTGACTTGATTGAGAAGAATGCGTACCGTTTTTGCTATGTAAACGATTTCCCCATGTATGAGCTGGATCCGGACACCAAGCAGATCGGATTTACCCACAATCCTTTTTCCATGCCTCAGGGCGGGCTGGAGGCTCTGGAAAAACAGGATCCGCTGGATATTTTGGCATATCAATATGACATTGTATGCAACGGTATCGAACTTTCTTCCGGTGCGGTCCGCAACCATGACATGAACATTATGGTAAAGGCATTTGAAATTGCCGGTTATGATGAGGAAACCTTACAAAAAAAATTCGGTGCTCTCTATCAGGCATTCCAGTTCGGAGCGCCGCCCCACGCAGGAATGGCGCCCGGAATAGACCGTATGCTGATGCTGCTTAGGGGAGAGGAGAATATCCGGGAAGTGATTGCCTTCCCCATGAGCGGTTCCGCGCAGGACTTGATGTGCGGCGCTCCCAATGATGTCACCGAGCAGCAGCTCAGAGAAGTGCATATTAAAATCAGAGACTGAGCAAATTTCCGCAGAAGGTCAAATTGAGGCAAAATAAGAAGACCGGACAAGGAGCCCATTGAGGCAAAATAAGAAGACCGGACAAGGAGCCCATTGAGGCAAAATAAGAAGACCGGACAAGGAGCCCATTGAGGCAAACTGAGAAGACCGGACAAGGAGCCCATTGAGGCAAACTGAGAAGACCGGACAAGGAGCCCATTGAGGCAAAATAAGAAGACCGGACAAGGAGCTCATTGAGGCAAACTGAGAAAGCCGGACAAACGGTTCAGCTGCCTTATTGGGATCAGGATAGGAGACTTTTATGGCAAACATGATTAGTGACGAGACAATTGAATATGTGGGTATTCTTGCCAAGCTGGAGCTTTCCGGCGAGGAAAAGGAAGCGGCAAAGAAGTCCATGGGTGAAATGTTGGATTACATTGACAAGCTGAATGAACTGAATACAACAGATGTGGAACCCATGTCCCATGTGTTTCCCATACAGAATGTGTTCCGGGAAGATGAAGTGACCAACGGGGACGAAAGCGCTAAAACATTGCAGAATGCCCCCAGCCAAAAAGACAACATGTTCATAGTCCCCAAAACATTCGATTAATATTTTAATAGAGACGGAACTGGAAAACCCAGTCTCGGAACGCAGCCCCCGGAAGAAATTGCCGGCTGCTTTTAGCAGATGGAATTTCTTCCCTGAGGTGGGGGGCGAAGAGAAGAGACGGAACTGGAAACCCCAGTCTCGGAACGCAGCCCCCGGAAGAAATTGCCAGCTGCTTTTAGCAGATGGAATTTCTTCCATGAGGTGGGGGGCGAAGAGAAGAGACGGAACTGGAATAGGAGAATCGGAATGGAGAAAAAGGAGCTTTTATCCCTTTCTGCGACTGCCCTTGGGGCGGCTGTCAAAGCGGGAAAAACTACCGCGGTGGAAGCCATGGAGGCAGTGCTTGGGCAGATTGAGGAATGGGAAAGTATTTACCATTGCTATGTGACGATAGGGAAAGAAGCCGCTTTGGCCAAAGCGGCCGATGTCCAGAAAAAAATCGAGGCGGGAGAGCTGACGGGGCCTTTGGCAGGAGTACCGGCAGCTGTAAAGGATAACCTTTGTACGGAAGGCGTGCTGACAACCTGTTCTTCCAAAATATTGGAGAACTTTGTGCCGACCTTTTCCTCGGAAGCCGTGCGGAATCTGGAGAGAGCCGGAGTGGTTCTCATCGGCAAGACCAATATGGATGAATTTGCCATGGGTTCCACCACGGAGACTTCCTATTTCGGTGTAACCAAGAATCCACGCAATCCGGAGCATGTTCCTGGCGGCTCCTCCGGCGGTTCCGCGGCAGCGGTGGCGGCACAGGAGTGCTTTTTTGCGCTGGGTTCCGACACCGGCGGATCCATCCGTCAGCCTGCATCGTACTGCGGCGTGGTGGGAATGAAGCCCACTTACGGCACCGTGTCCCGCTATGGGTTGATTGCATACGGCTCTTCCTTGGATCAGATCGGACCTTTGACCAAGACCGTGGAGGACTGCGCGGCGGTTTTGGAGGCGATCACTTCCCATGACTGCAAGGATTCCACTTCCGTAAAGCGGGAAGATACCGATTTCACGAGTGCCCTTGTTGCAGACGTCAAAGGAATGCGCATCGGGATTCCCAGAGACTACTTCGGGGAAGGGCTGGATCCGGAGGTGAAAGCCGCCGTTCTGAAAGCGGCGGATCTGTTAAAGGAACAGGGCGCTTTAGTGGAAGAGTTTGATTTAAGTCTTGTGGAGTACGCGATCCCAACCTATTACACGATAGCGGCGGCGGAGGCAAGCTCCAATCTGGAGCGGTTTGACGGCATAAAATACGGTTATCGGGCGGAGGATGCGGCGGGACTTCATCAAATGTACAAAAGAACCCGCTCCCAAGGCTTTGGCCCGGAGGTGAAGCGTCGTATTATGTTGGGAAGCTTTGTCCTCAGTTCCGGATATTATGACGCGTATTATTTGAAGGCGCTGAAAGTGAAAGCAATGATTAAGAAAGCATTTGACCGGGCTTTCCTGAAGTATGACTGCATATTGGGACCGGTGGCTCCTGCCACGGCGCCCAAGCTGGGTGAAAGCCTCTCCGATCCCATGAAAATGTATCTGGGAGATATTTATACTATATCCGTGAATCTGGCGGGGCTGCCCGGTATCAGTGTTCCCTGTGGGACAGACAGCAAGGGGCTGCCTATCGGATTACAACTGATCGGGGACTGCTTTCAGGAGAAAAAGCTGATTCGGACGGCATACACTTTTGAACGGCTCAGGAAAGAGGAAGCGTAAGCGCTTCGGAATGGAGGAAATCATGGCAAAAGAATATGAAACCGTCATCGGTCTGGAAGTCCATGTGGAACTGGCCACCAAGACGAAAATTTTCTGCGGTTGCTCTACGGCCTTCGGCGGCAGGCCTAATTCCCATACCTGCCCCGTCTGTACCGGTATGCCCGGTTCCTTGCCCGTGCTGAACGGAAAAGTACTGGAATACGCGGTGGCCGTGGGTCTTGCAACGAACTGTAACATTACCCAGTACTGCAAGTTCGACCGTAAAAATTACTTTTATCCGGACAATCCCCAGAACTATCAGATTTCCCAGCTCTATCTGCCCATCTGCCGGGACGGCTATGTGGAGATTGAGACGGAGAATGGCAGTAAAAAGGTGGGCATCCATGAGATTCATATGGAGGAGGATGCAGGAAAGCTGATCCATGACGAGTGGGAGGATTGCACGTTGGTAGACTATAATCGCTCCGGAGTGCCTCTTATAGAGATTGTATCCGAGCCCGATATGCGCAGCGCCAAAGAGGTCATAGCTTATCTGGAAAAGCTGCGCCTGATTATCCAGTATCTGGGAGCCAGCGACTGTAAACTGCAGGAGGGCTCCATGCGGGCGGACGTGAACTTGTCTGTCAGGGAAGCGGGGGCGCAAGAATTCGGAACCCGCACTGAGATGAAAAACCTGAACTCCTTCCGTGCCATTGCCAGAGCCATTGATGGGGAAAGGGAGCGGCAGATTGACCTGCTGGAAGCGGGTAAGGCGGTGGTACAGGAGACCAGACGCTGGGATGATGCCAAGGAGACTTCCTATGCTATGCGTTCCAAGGAGGACGCGCAGGATTACCGCTATTTTCCGGATCCCGATCTGGCGCCGCTATGCATCAGCGACGAGTATCTGGAGGAGCTGAAGGCAAAGCAGCCGGAATTCCGCACCGAGAAAATGAAGCGATATCAGGAAGAGTTTGACATTCCCGACTATGATATTGAAATTATCACCGACTCCAAGCATATGGCGGACATTTTTGAAGCAACCGTTGCCTTGGGCAGCCAGCCCAAGAAGGTGTCCAACTGGCTTATGGGAGAAACGCTGAGGCTGCTGAAAGAGAAGGAGCTGGATCCGGAAGATCTCCGGTTTTCACCGGAAAATCTTGCAAAGCTGATTGCTCTGACAGAGAGTAAGGCAATCAATTCCACGGTGGCAAAAGAAGTGTTCGAGGTTATGTTTGAGGAAGACGTGGATCCGGAACAATATGTGGAGGAGAAGAGCCTGAAAACCGTAACGGATGAAGGTGCATTGCAAAAGACGGTGGAGGAAGTCATTGCGGCCAATCCCCAGTCCGTGGAGGACTACCGAAACGGCAAGGAGAAAGCCATAGGATTTCTGGTAGGGCAGACCATGAAGGCGATGAAGGGCAAGGCAGATCCCGCCGGAGTTAACAGGATGCTGAAGGAACTGTTGGGATAATAAATATGCTTACGGCCAAATCCGGGCGCAATGCAATGCCTTTTGGATTTGGCCAAAACATGGCATATATCTATGGGGGATAAAACTTTGGGTGTTTATGAAAAATGCAATGTAATAGAAAACGAGAACTATATATTGCGATTGGTTGAAGCGGAAGACTGCGAGGATTTGCTAAAAGTTTACAGCGATAAAAATGCGTTACCTTTTTTTAACAGTGATAATTGTGACGGAGATAATTTTTACTATGCAACAAAGGAAAGAATGGCCGAAGCTTTTAGCTTTTGGAAGTTATCATATGAAAACGGCTGGTTTGCCAGACTTTCTATTGTTGATAAAACGGCGGCAAGCGTGATCGGGACAATTGAATTGTGTTTAAGGGTTTCGGAAGACGAATTTAACAATATGGGAATTTTAAGAGTGGATGTAAGAAGCGATTATGAAAAAGAAGATAAATTACATGACATAATAGAGCTCATAATCCCTCATATTCAGGAAATGCTGGGGTGCAGCGGAATACTTACGAAGGCACCGATCTATGCGGTAGAAAGAATAAAAGCAATTCAAAGAGCGGGATTTACTAAGTCAGAGTATTATTTAACAGGTAAGACAGGATATGCCTACGACGGATATTGGACAATGTAATAGTTTATAAAAGGAATAAGTGCCGCCTAAATTCAGACTTGCATCCCGCAAAATGTGACGCATATTCCGGAGAAAGCATTTCAAGCACGCTTTAGAGGGCGTTCTCTGTTGCACATTACGGAGAACGTCCTCTGTTTAGGAGTTACTGCGTCAAATATTCCAAATACTGCAATGCGGTCTCTGTATGGGAGGAATTGAGGAATACGGAGAATACCACGTCATCGCTTCTGAAATGATAACAGTCTCTCAGCGCCTCACTCTCGTCCAGAAATATCCCTACCGCTACAGGGGATTCCATTTCCTCCGGTTTCCGTGGATCGGGAAAATCGAAGTCTATTTCCAGCATCAGATTGTCGGGATTCGATATATATTCGTGCCACTTAGCAAGAGTAACCATATCTACATAATAGAAATAAGGTTTATACCGTTCGTATTGTTCCGGAGAGAGCAGCTCTTCCATAGTATAGAAGTCTTCCTGATAGGTATAATTTGTAATGGAATTGCTGTCCGTAATCATCACGTCCAATTCTCCGGCGGCAAGATGTGCCATTAATTTCTGGGAGTTGGCCATGGTGGATTCGTCCATGCTGTTGATATCTATCCATGTGTCCGTATCGAAAATCAACTGATATTCATTTGTGTCGATGCCTGTGGATTCGATAAAGCCTGCATTGTATTCGGCGGCATCCAGCTCCAGAGTGTTCAGCAGGCATACGTAAAATGCGGTGTCTTTTTTCGTTACAATCTCATATATGGTGTAAGTGCCCGCAGCAATTACCAGTACCGCAATGATTACATACCATTTATAATAATCCAGAAAATAAGTAAATTTCTGCTTGGGGGTGCCGTGCTTTAGTGCTTCTCGTTCTTCTTTAAATTCATCCATGACTGCCATGTGCCTGTCCGCCTTTCTGATTTTAATATACGCCTTAAGAGAAATAGTATACAGATTTCCCGCTCTCCGGACGATAATATATGTTACATAATAAGTTTTTTTGATACCGATGTCAATAAATGGGAAATTACCAGAATGTTAAAAAAGAATAAATGTTTCTGTTCACTCCGTGACCGGTAACATATTCACAGAAAATGTAAAACAGCGGTTTCGCCTACGGCAGTTCAAGCAATTATTCTAATCGCTTTGGTTTGACCACGAAAAAAGAGCGTGAAAACGCTTCGCGGCGGCGAACCGGACGATTCGTGTCCCTATAGGGTTGACTTTTTCGAACTGACGGGGGATAATGACGAAAGAATTCAGACGAGAGATAAGGAGCGGAAGCAAAAACTATGGAGACATTAAAGTTTGGTTATCAATATTTTAAGAAGAATATGCCCGTTGCAGTTCTGGCGGAAGCTCTAAGCTTTCTGGGGGTTTTTGCGGAATTGCTCCTGCCGCTTTTGTCAGGGATTTTAATTGATTTCGTGATTCAAAAGGGTGAAGTGCGGGAAGACAGCGGCGGTGTCTTCCATTTTCTTCTCACAGGCCGTTTCGGGGAGCCTCACACCATGCGGCTGTTCTTTGCCATTGCGGCGGCATATGGGCTGTTGATGCTTCTGCGGATCGTGCTGATCTATGTCAGGGATCTGATTCAGGAGCGCATCGGACTGAATCTGGAGACGGATCTCCGCTATATGACTTACGGAAAACTGATGGAATTGGATTCCGCCACCATTGCCGAATATAATTCCGGCGAGCTGCTGCAGATTTTGAACAGCGATACGATTATGTTCAAGGAGCTGTTTTCCCACAGAATCCCTTATCTGGGAGATTCTATATTTATGCTGGTGATGACGCTGACGTTAATTGCGGGTATTGATATTTCTTTTTTGATTATCCCTTTGATACTGATGCCGTTTTTGGTGAAATCCGTACTCGATTTCAAGCGCAAGGCCCGGGAAAATTTCAGGGATATCCGAAAGAAGAGCTCGGAGATGAACCTGACCACTCAGGAAAACATTGCCGCAGTCCGCATTGTCCGGTCTTTCCACAATGAAGCGCTGGAGAAGGAGAAATTCGGCAATGCAAATACAAATTTTTTTGACGCAAGGATGAAGCAGATTAAGTTGTCATCCAAATTCGATCTGACTTTTAATACCATCCGGCAGATTGCCTATATCAGCACTGTTGTGATTGCGGCAGTGCTGGTCATTCAGGGGCGTCTGACCGTGGGTTACATTTTGGCGGCTTCCACATATGTCATGCGGTTTATGAACAATATTACGGGCGTCAACAATCATATTTTTAATATGCAGCAGCAGACCATAGCCGGACTTGCTTTAAAGCGTTTTCTGGAAAAAGAGAGCAAGGTGCCGGAGGATAAGGAGGCAAAGCTGCATTGTGATACGCCGGACATCGAATTGAAAGACGTATCCGTGGAAATGGACGGACAGGAGATTTTGAAACATATCAATGTCAGCATTCCCTATGGGAAAAAGCTGGGAATTGTGGGAGAGACCGGATCGGGTAAAAGTGTTCTGCTAAAGACTCTGGTGCGTGTCTGCGACATTACATCAGGACAAATAACGGTAAGCGGGCATGATATCAAAGAATTCAGCTTGGAAAATTTGCGGAAGATGTATTCTTATGTATTTCAGGATGTGTTTCTGTTTTCCAATACCATTGAATCCAATATTGCTTTCAGCCGGGCGGATATCAATGAGCGCATGGTGACGAAAGCGGCCACCAACGCGGAGGCGGCCAAGTTCATCGACGCGCTGCCCGAGAGGTACAAAACCATTGTGGGCGAGCGCGGGCTGGGTATTTCCGGCGGACAGAAACAGAGAATTTCCATTGCCAGAGCATTCTTAAAAAACGCCCCCGTCTTTGTGCTGGATGATTCCACTTCGGCGCTGGATGTGAATACGGAGCATGTGGTGTTAAAAAATATTCACGATCACTTTGCAGAAAAGACGCTGATTATCACGGCCCACCGTTTTTCCTCCGTGGTAGACTGCGACGAGATTATTTATATGAAAGGCGGCGAGATTACGGAGCGGGGAACCTTCCGGGAATTGATGGAAATGGGTGGAAGCTTTGCACATATCTACCGTGTACAGCAGGAACAACAGGCGGACGAAGTTCGGATTGACAAGCCGGAAACATAATAGATAGAAAGAGAAGAGACGGAATCGGAAACAGTCTCAAACCGGAAAAGCAGGATATAAAAGGCATAGAAGAGACGGAACTAACTGGAAAACAGTCTCGGAACGGAAATGCAGGATATAAAAGGCATTGAAGAGAAGAGGCGGAACTGGAATAGGATAAAAGAAAATGGCGAAACGGAATACTTTTTTTGAGGATGAAAAAATAGAAAAAAAGGTTGACATGCGGCAGCTGTGGAGGACGTTAAAGTATATTCTTCCCTATAAACGGCTTCTGATGCTGGTCAGCTGTATGATGCTGGTTGCGGCAGTGGTTTCCCTGTTACCGCCCCGGCTGTTGAAGCTCATTGTGGATCAAGTGGTGGTGAATCGGGATTATCGTCAGCTGGCGCTGGTTGGCGGAGGGCTGGTGCTGCTGGCCGCGATAGAGATATTGTCCACCTTCGTACAGGCCAGAAGCATGGGACGGATGGGATTAAGCATCATTACCCGGATCCGGACGGATATTTTCGAACGGCTCCAGCAGCTTTCCTTCGACTATTTTGACAATCGGCCGGACGGCAAGATTGTGGTGAGGGTGACGGAATATATTAACGGTTTGGCAGACTTTTTTTCCAATTATGTAATGATGTTTGCTATATATATCGTGAAGCTGGTGGTGGTAACGGTATTTATGCTTTCGCTTAGTCCGATGCTGACTCTCATCGTATTTGCCGCGGTGGTGCCCATGATGGTTATTATCTTCTGGCTGCGTTCCCATCTGCGGAAAATGTATGCGGCACACCGGATGAAGAACTCCAACCGAACCGCTTTTTTGGTGGAGTCTATCATGGGGGAGCAGATTGTAAAGAATTATAACCGAATCGGTATCAATAAAGATATTTACCGGCAGATTCATGAAGAAAGCGTAAGTATGTGGTGGGAAATTGTGAAGCGTTCCCGTTTAAACAGCCCCATAGTGCAGTTTTTCTGGCATCTTGGAACGCTGTGCATTTTCGGTATGGCACTGGCATTGATCTTAGACGGAAATGTGGGAATCACGGCGGGAGTGGTGATTACTTTTACCAGCTATATGGGAGCCTTTCAGGATCCTTTGGCTCAGCTGTCCACCATTATTCAGGAACTGGCACAGGTAAGCTCCAATCTGGAGCAGGTGTTTGATACCATTGATTATCCGGTGGAGATTCATGACAAAGAAAATCCGGTGGTGCTCAGAAATGTCAGGGGCAAGGTGGATTTTCAGGATGTTACATTCTGCTATGAAGAAAATGTAAATATCCTGAAACATTTTACACTCCACGTAAAACCGGGGGAAACCATTGCTTTGGTAGGTCCCACGGGGGCAGGAAAAACAACGGTAATCAGTATGCTGACCCGTTTTTATGACGTCAGGGAAGGCTGTGTTAAGATTGATGATGTGGACGTGCGGGATGCCAGCCTGTATTCCCTGCGTTCCGAGGTCGGTGTATTGATGCAGGATCCCTTTATTTTCAAAGGAACCATTTTAGACAATATCCGGTACGGAAGATGGGATGCCACCGACGAGGAGTGTAAGGAGGCGGCCCGGATGATCTTCGCGGATAAGTTTATCCAAAGATTAAACGGCGGATACGACCATGTGCTGGAAGAGCGCGGCAGCGGCCTGTCCGCCGGAGAGAGGCAGCTCATCAGCTTTGCAAGAATCGTTTTGAAGAATCCGTCCGTTGTGATTCTGGACGAAGCCACCAGTGCCATCGACACGGAGACGGAGCTGCTGATTCAGGAGGCGCTGGAAATTCTGCTCAAGGGAAAGACGGCATTCATTGTGGCCCACCGCCTTTCCACGGTTCGGAATGCGGACCGCATTCTTTACATCAGCAATCAGGGGATTGCCGAGGAAGGAACCCACGAAGAACTGATGGCCAAGAGAGGGCTTTATTACGATCTAGCCAGCTGCTCATAGGGCAGGTGCGCGCCGCAGCGCGCTTTGGCGTGAAATAAGCTGCCGGAGTATTGTTCAATTGCCGATAACGGTAAATATTCCGGCAGCTTATATAGTATGTAGTTTATTATTGCTGTGGCCGGTAATGGTTTTGAAAGAAAATCTATGAAATCACTGTCTTGCAACTTGTCCCATAATAGGCTATATTAAAAGTAGCGCCATATCCGGATTCATATGGACATGGTGAAATACGGTAGTGAAAATCATCCGTATCATATGACAATATGTTATATGGAAGGATGCTTTGGAATGGAGGAAAAATGAGCGACACATATGTTGAATGTCTGGTACAGACAAAGCCTTCGGCATTGAAAAAGTTATTAAAGATACTTTTGATTGTGCTGACGGTGTTTTTTGCCATTATTATGTTTGTGATCCCGCTGGCATTTATTCCGGCGGTAGCCCTTGGAGTGGGAGCCTATTTTGCCAATATGTTTTCCGATATTGAGTACGAATATCTCTATCTGGACAAGGAGATCGTGATCGACAAGGTGATGGCCAAGTCCAAGAGAAAGAGGGTAGCTACCTACAGCTTGGATAGAATAGAGGTTCTTGCTCCCATTAAGAGTTACCATTTGGATAATTTCGGGAGAAGGGATAATGCCAAGGTAAAGGACTACAGCATTGGTGAGGAACTGCAGCCTGACCGCCGTTTTGTAATGTACTATGAGGGTGGTGAGAAGATTCTTCTGAGCCCTTCCGAGGAGATGATTAAGGTTATGAGGAATGTGGCGCCTAGAAAGGTGTTCAAAGATTAAAATCCCATAGGGCATAGTGTGAGAAGAAGTTCTAATGCTCACAGCAGAGGCTGTTTCGCAAAGAAAATCATTTACCATAACGCCTCAGGCGAGATATGAGATAAAGGAAGTATTGGTGGACGGGCAGTCTCAAGGTGCCGTAACGTCTTATACCTTTACAAATATAACCGAGAATCATTCCATCTCCGTGACTTTTGCTAAGAAAGAGGATAACGAATAACAATTTGACATTAGTACAGGCTGCCTGCGGTTTCTTATTCCGCAGGCAGTTGTATATTATTTGTGCAAGTACGCTGTTTTGTGTATCCTGCATGTTTCTGCGTACAAGGCTTGAGACTGCCATGCGAATTTTGTGGGCGGAGTGGACAATAGACGAACCGTTGTATGGCTTACAAAATTCGTGTAAATTCTTATTGACAGTATAATCAAACTTTGATAAACTCATCTGAACAATTAGACAGCCGTCCAATGTCAGTCTTAAAAAACTATGTGTATACTGCTTTGGGCGGCAGGCATATTTCATACAGGAGGAAAGAAAATGGGACAGATTATCGGTGAAGGCATTACTTTCGACGATGTGCTGCTGGTGCCTGCATACTCGCAGGTTGTACCAAATCAGGTGGACTTAACTACTTGGCTGACAAAGAAGATCCAGTTGAACATTCCTATGATGAGTGCGGGAATGGATACTGTAACGGAGAACCGTATGGCAATTGCCATGGCGAGACAGGGCGGTATCGGTATCATTCATAAAAACATGACTATCGAAGCGCAGGCAGAGGAAGTAGACAAAGTAAAACGTTCTGAGAACGGTGTTATCACCGATCCTTTTTCATTGACTCCCGATCATACATTGGCGGATGCGGATTCCCTGATGGGCAAGTTCCGTATCTCCGGCGTCCCCATTACGGATGGCCGCAAGCTGGTAGGCATTATTACCAACCGGGATCTAAAATTCGAAACAGATTTCACTAAGAAAATAAAAGAATCCATGACCAGCGAGAATCTGATTACGGCGCCCGAAGGCATCACTTTAGAGGAGGCAAAGCAGATACTGGCCAAGGCGAGAAAAGAGAAGCTCCCTATTGTGGACAAGGACTTTAATCTGAAGGGTCTGATTACCATCAAGGATATTGAAAAGACCATTAAGTATCCTTTGTCTGCAAAGGATTCTCAGGGCAGGCTGCTCTGTGGAGCCGGTGTGGGTATCACCGCCAATGTGCTGGACCGCGTAGGCGCGCTTGTGGATGCCAAGGTGGATGTAATCGTTTTGGACAGCGCTCACGGGCATTCCCAGAATGTATTGAACTGCCTGAGAATGATTAAGGAAAAATATCCGGATCTCCAAGTGATTGCCGGAAATGTGGCCACCGGCGCCGCTACAAAGGATCTTATCGAGAACGGTGCGGATGCGGTGAAGGTGGGCATAGGCCCCGGTTCCATTTGTACAACCCGTGTGGTTGCCGGTATCGGTGTTCCTCAGATTACGGCTATCATGGATTGCTACAGTGTGGCAAAGGAATACGGAGTGCCTATTATCGCAGACGGCGGAATCAAGTATTCCGGCGATATTACCAAGGCGATTGCCGCCGGAGGCAGCGTATGTATGATGGGCAGTATGTTTGCAGGCTGTGAGGAAAGCCCCGGGGAATTCGAGCTTTTCCAAGGCAGAAAATATAAAGTTTACCGCGGCATGGGATCCATTGCGGCTATGGAGAACGGCAGCAAAGACCGCTATTTTCAGGAGAATGCTAAGAAGCTGGTTCCCGAAGGCGTAGAGGGACGCGTGGCCTATAAAGGTGATTTGGAAGACACCGTATTCCAGCTGCTGGGCGGGCTGCGTTCGGGTATGGGTTACTGCGGCGCTCACAATATTGAAGAGCTGAAGGAAAACGGCAGGTTTGTGAAGATTTCCGCCGCTTCCCTGAAGGAGAGCCATCCCCACGATATCCATATTACCAAAGAAGCGCCTAACTATAGTGTGGATGCCTGATTACAGGTATAAAATCAGGAAGTGCCTGCCGATAAGTGCCTGCCGATAAGTGCCTGCCGATATTCGAAGAAATACTTTCTGCAGGAAGCAAAATGTATTTTAATTCTTTTATGTCATTTTACCGAAAGGATCCCGGCGCCAAAGGAGTAATACAACAATTTCGGCAGCCAGTAACGCGAACAATACGGGCATCAGCAAGGGCAGCGTTCCCACTGCCCTTGCAAGGAAAAGCATGGCTGCCGGAACAATGTATTTCCGCGGGGGATGCCATAGGTCGCTTTCGGTTTTCCGGCCGCGGAGGGGATAAAACCATTCCAATAGGACGGAGCAGGCGGCGCTTTGCAAGGCAAAGAAAAGAGCGGCTGCAAGCATCGGGAGAGTAACGCCGTCCTTTTGAAGCTGCAGGCTGCAAAGGAAAATCGTGTCTGCAGTCATATTGCACAGAAAAATAAACAGACAATAGGGGACACAAAACGCTTTTTTCTGGCGGGAAGAAAACAGACGGCCTGCTCCAAGGCCGGGTCACAGGACAGCAGGATGCAGATCGGAGTATTTAAGGACAAAATGGCAAGCCCATGGGGGCAACGAAAAGGTTTTCCGTCCGCCTTCTGTAAAAGTACAGCCGAAAGAAGGCCGTTGGCCGCCGGGAGCATCAGAAACAGGAAGTGTTTCCCGCAGAAGAGAATGGCAGCGGTCAGTCCTGCAGCCCATAGAACACCGAAATGCCAATGTTTTTTCGCGGAACAGGCGGACGAAGAGCCTCCCTGATTTCTGCTGCATTGCTTCCCGCGGGCAATGAGCAAGCGGCTGTGAAGCAGGCATTTGATGAATGTTGCCGTTTTCAGGACCGCCGTTGAGCCCGATTAACCCTACAACTTCGTGTTCGGATAATTCCAAAGAAAAGCCGGACAGAACCGTTCTTTCACTATCATATCATGCGCTTAAATTTTTGATTGTCAAAAGAGGTCTTCCCATTTTATTTGTCTCCTTTGCCGTCTTTTCTCTTTTTCCATGTGGCATATGCGGAATACAGGAATGAACCGCTTAGAATTACATAGAGGGCAGCCGTTTGAAAGTTGCCTGATACACCGCATACAATAGCCGCTGCCAGCCAAATGCCCCCCATTAACCCACGAATATATACATGACGCATAATTATTACCTCCTAAAATGGCTTGTTGTTTTGTTGTGTCTATATCATACCTAAAAAAACGTGCCTCTGCGCAAGTGTCCGCAATCGGTAGTTTTTTGGCCGCGAACGAAATAGACATTGTGATTGTTGGATAGATGTAATATAATAAACCCAGCGGGAAATCAGCATTTTAATTTATTTAAATTACTCCCTTTTCGGATTTGTGTACCCATTCGGAAGTGGCTTATAAATACGCATCACAAATAGCAGATAAAGATTTTCTCTGAATACAAATTGGAATTGTGGAGGAACGTATGGGAATAGGAATAATCAGTACAAGTAAAGGGAATTTTACTTTTCAATCAACGGAGGATGTAATAAAATTTATACGGACAGGAGCACAAGAAAATAATGATACATGGATTAGCGGAGAGCAACCATATCCTTGTATTGCTGTTTGTATCAATGGAGAATATGCTGCCATTAATTTTTTTCAAAATGACACAGGCGACATATGGTTGTCCTATAATGATAAAAACCGAAAGGAAGTTACTTTTATTGCAGATGGAAATGAATGGAAACCCGATGCTGATGCAATTATTGCATTAAGCGATGCGTTTTCATGTATCAGGGAATTTCTAGTATAATCCGCCCTAATTGCCCGTATGTTTGGCGCAGGATAAATTTTCAGTCTGCAAGGCGGCTGAACGAGTCGATGCGGTGGCATCGTCGAGTGAAGCCAACGCAGTCAGGTGGAAATTTAGACCAGCGAAACATAG
>CAJUTJ010000168.1 GCA_910589655.1 uncultured Acetatifactor sp.
TATGTTTGGCGCAGGATAAATTTTCAGTCTGCAAGGCGGCTGAACGAGTCGATGCGGTGGCATCGTCGAGTGAAGCCAACGCAGTCAGGCGGAAATTTAGACCAGCGAAACATAGGGATAATTTAGGTGGATTATACTAGTTCCAAACGGTTCACCGCAGAGAAAATTGCCCGCACGGACGCCCTTGTAATATTAGAGCTGACCCCTACGCCATAAGTCACCCGGCCTGTATCTCCGTCCAGTAAATGGATATATGCCGCCGCCTGAGAATTTGCTCCGCTTTGCAATGCATGTTCCTCATAGTCCAATATCTTGATGGAAAGTTCAAATTCGTGGTTCAAGCCTCTTTGCACCGCGTCAATAGGCCCGTTTCCTACTGCTTCAAATGTTTTTGCCGTTCCGTGATCCGTATATTCCACAATAACCTTCGTGTCAAATTCCGTCCTGATTTCTCCTCCGATATCGTGAATCTGCAATTTACGGAAGTGAATGGGTTCTTTTTTATCGAGGTAGGTTTCCCGGAATGCACACATGATCTGATCCGGAGTCACCTCCCCCTGCAGTTCGGAAATATCCTGAATCACCTTTGCAAACTCCTTGTGCATCGCCCTAGGAAGCTTGAAGCCAAAGTATGTGTCCATAATAAACGCCACCCCGCCTTTTCCCGACTGGGAGTTTATACGCACAATAGGTTCGTACTCACGTCCGATGTCCGCAGGATCAATAGGCAGATAGGGCACCTGCCATACTTGGCTGCCCCGCTCCTTCATAGCCTGCACACCTTTATTGATAGCATCCTGATGTGAGCCTGAAAAGGCAGTGAATACCAGCTTGCCCGCATAAGGATGTCTGGGATGGATGGGAAGCTTACAACAGCGCTCATAAATCTCAATGATATCATTAATCCGCTCTAAATGGAGTTCCGGATCTATTCCCTGTGAAAACATATTATATGCTATGTTTACAATATCTACGTTACCGGTACGCTCCCCGTTACCGAACAAAGTGCCTTCCACCCGGTCGGCTCCCGCCAGTATTGCCAATTCGGCGCTTGCCACCCCCGTCCCTCTGTCATTGTGAGGATGAACGCTTACCACAATGCTCTCTCTCTGATTTAAATGCTTAATCATCCATTCAATTTGGTCGGCATATACATTGGGCGTATTCATCTCCACTGTAGACGGAAGGTTGATAATCATGGGATTTTCCGGAGTGGGCTGCCATTCCCCAGAAACAGCATTGCAGATTTCCAGTGCAAACTCCAGTTCCGTTCCGGTAAAGCTTTCGGGTGAATACTCCAAAATAATTTTACCGGGAAATTTGGCTGCCCTTTCCTTCACCATCTTTGTTCCCTTGACCGCAATCTCTATAATGTGCTCCTTGTCCATATGGAACACCACGTCGCGCTGTAATGTGGAAGTAGAATTATAAATATGCACGATTGCCTGACTGCATCCTTCTATTGCCTCAAAAGTCCTGTCAATCAGCTCTTCACGGCATTGGGTCAATACCTGAACTACCACATCATCGGGAATTAACTTTCTTTCAATCAGCTGGCGTAAAAAATCGTATTCAATCTGGCTGGCTGCCGGAAAACCGATCTCAATTTCTTTAAATCCCAAACCAATGAGAAATTGAAACATTTCAATTTTTTCATTCACAAGCATGGGATCAATCAACGCCTGATTTCCGTCTCGCAAATCCACGCTGCACCATACCGGTGCTTTTACGATTTCCTTATTCGGCCATTCCCTCTCCGGATAATATACCACAGGGTTCTTCTGATATTTTTTAAAATTCAACGCTTCGTTACCTCCTGTTCCGATGTGTTTGAATAATGCATCGTATGCCTGAGCCGTCTCTGTGTCGGAAACTTCTATAAACATCCCACGGCCACACTGCTTTTGCACTCCCTTTATACAACTACGGGATGCCTCTCGGCATCCCGCAATAACCTTACTCTCCCAATCCACTCTCAACCGCCTGAACAAGTGATTTAAGTGCTTCTTCTTCGTCCTCACCCTCGCAGACAAATTCAATTTCGTCCCCGCACTTAACACACGCTCCCAACACGCTCAATACACTTTTTGCATTTGCCGTACTATCCTTATACAAAAATGTAATCAATGACTTGAACTGCATTGCTTCTTTACAAAGGATACCCGCTGGTCTCAGATGCAAGCCGGTAGGATTTTTGATCACTACTTTCTGACTTACCATAACCTTCCCTCCAATTTCTATTACTACTTTCTTAACTATAGCATGATTGCTTGTCAATCTCAAGACAATTTTATTACTATCCTTATTCCGGTCTTACATCCGGTTACTTTTCACTCCGTGACCAGTAACACATGCACAGAAACCGCAAAACAGCGGCTTCGCGCACGGCTGTTCAAGGGATTATTCTAATCGCTTTGGTTTGATCACACATAGAGTGCGTGAAAGTGCCTCTCGGCGGCGTGGGTGTGAAAAGCAACTGCATTCGTGCCATTTGGAGCTTCCAAACCGTTCTGTATCGAAGTGCAGGGCAGCTTCCGGCCGGATTTAAAACATCACGTCTTGGATGAGATTGGCAAGTTTCTGTGCCTCTTCCTGAATTGCCTGTTGGTCTTTGCCTTCAATCATGACACGCACCAAGGGCTCCGTTCCAGAGGGGCGGATTAATACCCGGCCTTCTCCTGCAAACTTTTTTTCCAACGCTTTAATAGCATCCGCAACCTCAGGATATTCCATGTATTTATCTTTTTTGTGATTTGCTGCTTTTGCATTCACCAATGCCTGAGGCATTACTTCCATGATCTTTGCAAGCTCGGATAACTCTTTCCCTGTTTCTACCATTACCTGCAGCAGATGCAATGCGCTGAGCAGACCATCACCCGTGGTGTTTTCATCCAGAAAGATAATATGCCCCGACTGTTCACCGCCAAGACTTGCACCAATCTCTTTCATACGCTCCAGAACATAGCGGTCTCCTACCTTTGTCTGCTCTATGGTAATGCCTTTTTCCCTGCCCATCAGGAAAAATCCAAGATTACTCATAACCGTTGCCACAATAGTATCCTTCTTCAGCTTACCTTGAGAGCGCATATGATTCCCTATGATGGCCATAATCTGGTCGCCGTCCACTATTTTACCGTTCTCGTCCACTGCAAGCAGTCTGTCGGCATCACCGTCAAAAGCCAGACCAATCTTTGCCTTCTCATATACTACTCTTGCCTGCAGTTCTTCCATGTGGGTAGAACCGCAGTTTGAATTAATGTTTGTTCCGTCGGGATTGTTATGAATGGCAACTATATTTGCCCCCAGCTCCTTCAGCGCTTCCACCGAGGTATAATAGGAAGCTCCTTCGGCACAGTCCACTACGATTTTCATACCGTCCAAGTGAACCGGCACTGCATGAATAGCGTTATTGATGTATTCTTCTTTCGCATCCGTACGGTATTTTATCTTGCCTACCCCCGGACCGATGGGGAATTTTATCCCCGACATATTATTACGGATCAAGGATTCTATTTCATCCTCCAATTCATCCGGCAGTTTATATCCGTTTCCGTCAAAGAACTTAATGCCGTTAAACTCCACGGGATTGTGGGATGCGGAGATAACCACTCCCGCGTCCACTCTGTACTTCTGTGTCAAATAGGCAACCGCCGGCGTGGGGATTACGCCCACGTAAATACAGTTTGCTCCTACCGAGCATGCTCCTGCCATCAGTGAATTGGCAAGCATGTCACCCGAAATCCGAGTATCGCATCCCACCATAATAGTGGGTTTATGCTCTTTCTCTTTTGTAAGTACGTAGGCGCCTGCCTGCCCCAGCTGCATAGCCAGTGTGGGGGTCAATTCCTCGTTTGCAACTCCTCTCACACCATCTGTTCCAAATAATCTAGCCATTTTCTTACTCCTCTGCTACTTTGGCAAAAGTAATTTCAGCCTTTACTTCGCCTTCTAATTTTACAGCTTCCGATATTCCGAAATAAATTGGAATATCATAGGTTCCGGGAAGCAGTTCATCTATGCCCTCTTCCACCATCCATGCGTTTATATCCGCCGTTCCTGCTATCGCATTCTGGTCCTCAAGCGACACCACCGCTTCCAGTCCCGAAATCTTTAATTCAAAATATTCTTCCTTGTCAGAGATCTCCGCCGTCAATTCCTCCGGTATATTGACAATATTCACATTACCCTTCGGGATCTGTAACGTGCGTTCCATCTCCGGCTCCACATACGCAGTAACCGTTACTCGTCCGTTAAAATCACTGTCCGCAAGTCTCACATTCTCGGGAAGCAGGTCACGAATATTAATTACGTTGACCACGTCACCTTCCGCTCCGTCCAAAATAATCCTTTCTTTGGGAATAGCAATTCTACTGATATTGCCCAGAGCGGATGCACTTCCTGCAATCCTCACCTCGGCGGGATTGCTCTCCACCACACCGGTTGCCAAAAAACCGGCTGCCGGTGTGCCGGAAGCACTGACTTCCACAGGCACTGTCTTAACGGCCAGCACCTCCACCTCCATATGGACATAATTAACATTCTTTAATACATTTTCAAACTCCAGAACCTGATTTTCCGCATCATAGAGAAGCACTTCTACATTTGCGGACTGGCTGCGGGTAGCTTCTGCCACATCAATTTCTACGCCGGCATGATCAATACGGTTCACAGCCGACTCCGGCCCGCTGACCTCAATCAGTGTCTGATCAGCAGTAGTGTCGGCAACAATATAGCCCTCTGCCACTTCACCTTTTGTAATATATTTTACCTTTACCCATTTGCTCACCTTCTGTTCTATGTTCAGACGCACAACATCATGATCCCCCTTGACGGAGTCGGAATCCACGCCTACATTTAAAACAGAATATGTGATGGGAATCGTATTAATGTCTGTCAGGCGGCTTACATCCGCTTCCGCCACAATATCCGTAGCGCGAAGCTGGGAGATAATACTCGTGGGTGCCGTCACCGACACCCGCACGGTAGCCGTATTTTCAAGTATTTCATAAACTTTATTTTCCTGTTCCAATAGTTCCGTATTTATAAGCGTTACGGGAATGTTGTAAAAAGTTTGGGATTTCTTAGGATCATCCAATTGTATTACCAGAAACCATAATATTGAGGCCAACAGCAGAGAAGCAAGCTTCAGGCCCCAGTTATGCAATATCTTTTTTCTCATTCTTGCGCCTGCTCCTTCCCCATTTCCGCCTGTTCTTCTTTTCATTATTTTCATCATTTAACAGCTGTTTTAACCTGTTCTTGAGGGCTTCGCCGTCCAAATTTCTTTCCAGCTTCCCCTCATATGCAACGCTGATCTTCCCCGTTTCCTCGGAAACAATAATCGTCAAGGAGTCCGTCACCTCGGAAATGCCAACGCCTGCACGGTGCCGGGTTCCTAATTCCTTGCTCAAGCTTAAATTGTCGGACAACGGCAGATAACAGGTGGCAGAGGTTACACGGTTTCCCCGTATGATAACGGCTCCGTCGTGCAACGGTGTATTATGTTCGAAAATGTTTATCAGCAGCTGACTCGTCACCAAACCATCTACTTCGATACCGGTTCGTTCATAGTCTTTCAATGTTTCGTTCTGCTCAATGACAATAAGGGCACCGGTTTTCACCTTGCCCATCTCCACACATGCTTTTGAAATTTCGTTTATGGTCTTTTCGGCAAATCTTCCTTGATCTCTGGAACCGGGGGTGGGGATAAACGCCTTCTTTCCCAGCTCCTCCAGTGCATGACGCAGCTCAGGCTGCATAACCACAATGATTGCCGTCACCGCAAATCCTAAAATATTGCGGGACATCCACATAATAGTACTCATATCCAACAGATATGCCACTACCAAAAAGGCGCAGATCATGATAAGACCTTTCAGCAGCTGCCATGCTCTGGTATTTTTCATCCATACCAATACATAATACAACAAAAAGGCGACAATCAATATCTCCAGAATATCGCCCAAACTCATTGTCGTGCCATAGATTCCAACACTTTTGAAATAATTTTTAATTGTTTCTATCCACTCCATGCTGCCTAAATGAGTCCCTTCACTTTCCTGTACACACCTCTTGCCCTCCGGTTTCCATGCCGCAATTATGCTGCGGCTCAAATCCGGATGAAGAACGCCCTTTTTAAGGCATTCTTCAAATAGTTATAGTTACCGAGAACTATTCAAAATCATTCTCATCACTGTCAAATTTGTCTCCCTGCCCACGGCCATTGATGGTAACACTTCTGCCGCCGCGGTAATTTCCTCTGTTTCCTGAAGTTCTGGCAGAATTATATCCTCTTCCGCCGGTACGTTCCGTAACTACGCTTCTGCCGGAAGATGCGTGAGGCTGCTGCGGCGGTCTTGTCTGAGAATTAATCTTCTTCACTGTTTTCGTGGAAATAGATACCGTCATTTTAGGAACCGCTTTCACATAATAATAATATTCGTCATCCTCAAACTGTACCTTTTCCGTGCGGCTGTAATCCACGCAGAACCGGAAAAATTCTATTATCTTGCCCACGGCCAGCGCAAGAATAGAGCCTATCAATACATTAATAACGGAAATTTCCGTATCATACAATAAATCGCCGATCAGCATGATTACAATATTTATCATGATTCCCGCTATCATAGCGATGGTCCAAGCATGGTCTATCGCTATCCTGCGGATTAAGTACACCACCAAAACAGTAATTGCAAAAGCAGCAATCATTACCATCATGGATTTATTGCCAAGAATACCGTCAATAATCAGCCTCAGTTTTGCCGTTGTCTCTTCCTCTCCCATTGCATTGATGGTGGGAGCACTGCCGATTACCGTATTAAGCAGGTAATAGACGCAGATACCGCAGCCGACAGCCACAATGGAAGCAGGCCCACAGAGCAAGCCTACCGCTATGGGAATTACAAACGGGATCTTCATGACACAGAGCAAAGGTGTCAATACCACTACCAGAGAGTCTTTCGGGCTAAAGCGGAAAAAGAGCAAGAACATTACAAGATACATGCAAAGCCCTACAATCGCCGCTTCCAACGACAAAGCATATATATGCAGCAGACTGAATAATGCAGCAAACAAAACGATGCAGCTGTTGGGCAAAAAAGAACACATTAATGCCACAATCAATACAATTGCAATATTATCGAGCTTTGTCATATAACCCAGATTATTGTTTAGTGTCAGTAACGCAACAAATGCCAGCAAGAATTTTATAAACGGTATTAAAATAAATTCTGTCTTGCTGTAAATCTGCTTTAACTTTTCTCTTAATTCAAGTATGCCTGTCATTCTGTCCTCCGGCTGATTCCTATACGCCCGATTGGACGGGTATTCCGATCAGAATTGTGAACGGATTCTATTTCTCATCCGTTTCCTTTCGCCCGATTGGGCGGGCATTCTGATCAGAATTGTGAACGGATTCTATTTCTCATCCGTTTCCTTTCGCCCGCTTAGGAGCATTCCAATCAGAACTGTGAATCGATTTTATTTTTTATCCGCTTCTTTTCAACGTTTGAGCGGGCATTCTGATCAGAATTGTGAACGGATTTTATTTCTTATCCGCTTCCTTTCGCCCGCTTAGGAGCATTCCAATCAGAATTGTGAATCGATTTTATTTTTTATCCGCTTCTTTTCAACGTTTGGGCGGGCGTTCGGGTCAGAATTGCGAACGGATTCTATTTCTCATCCGTTTCCTTTCGCCCGCTAATGCGAACATTTTTATTAGAATTATGAAATAATCTTTTTCACCTTATTCACGATACAAGGAATTCAGCTTCTTTAAGTTGTGATAGTAGCACTTTAGGCTTCTTTTAACACTGGAATACCGGAAGGAACAGACAATGTAAGTAATCACACCGTATGCCACCACCGTCACTCCGTACCAAATTAACACATTTCGTGCAAAAGCTATCAAATCCATTTTATATAGATTCTGCATAAAATTTTCAAAATCATAAAAAACGTATAGCGCAAAGACCAATGCAAAAGCAATGGTAGCGCTTACAATAGACTTCAGCACCTGAACAGCAATATAATCACTGCGGAAATAATGGTCTATTTTTACATTTTTTTTACCTTCATTTGTTTCATATGCTGCAAGATGGGTCATTAATATAATACGTTCTTCATTTAACATGAGAGTCCTCCGACTTCCGAATTATTGTAAAAACCTCATTTTAGGGTTTTCCTTATCCGGTTTTTTCTTCATCGCAGGCTTAGGTGCATTGGCATTCAGCATATTCTGAAATCCCTGTGTCACACTCATTGTACACTTATCACAGAATCTGCCGCTTCTGATAAACGCACCACAGTTCTCACATGTCAACTGAATGGGAGAATCCTCTGTGACCTCCAGTCTCTCTTCTCTCAACCACTGATGAATCTGGCCTGCATCTACATCACATGCATCCGCAACCTCATTGATTCCGGCGCCCTTATGTGCCCGTATGTACTCTTTTACCTCTTGAAATTTTTCTTCTAATTTCTCACGACAGCTGGGGCAGGTGTGAGGTCCTGCGATATAATTGAAAATACGCCCACATGTTCTACAATTCCTTACGTTCATAGCGTCCTCCTTTTCCTCTAAAGGCCGGCTCCACAAGCCAGAGTAATAAAATAGATTTTCTGCACACCGGCCTCCTTCAAAACTCTTGCAGCTTCGTCAATTGTACTACCGGTGGTATAGATGTCATCAATTATTACAGTTGTATTTAATTTTACATCATTTTCTACTATATTAAAAGCCTTTTTCAAATTATTTTGTCTTTCGGACGGATTTTGCAGCTTCAAAGGGGTAGTATTCTTCACTCTTGCCAAAATATTTTCGTTTACCGCCACACCGGAATATTTTCCCACGGCTCTGGCAAGCAATGCCGCCTGATTATATCCTCTTTTTGCCAGCCTTTTTTTATGAAGGGGAATAGGAATCAGCGCATCCGGATGTATATTCCTCATAAAATCTCCAAGATACCGCACAATCTCTTCTCCGAAAAAGTCGGCATACTCCTGCCTTTTTCCGTATTTAAAGCGATAAATGGACGCTGCGGCGCTCCCATATTCATATAGTGCCCTTCCCCGTACAAATTCATGCTTTCTGCTTTTGCAATCCGCGCAAAGTTCTCCGTCTTCCGCAAGCTTTTTCCCGCAGCGCAGGCACCATGGGGGTGTCAGAAGTTTTAAGTCCTTTATGCAGTCCTTACAGATTTTTTCACCTTGAGGACGGACAATGTCATCACATACCGGACATCGCAGCGGAAAAAACATCTGAACCATAGAATTATATAGTTTTGTCTTCATGTCTATACCCATTTTATACATACCGGTCCGCATTCCGGACAGTCAAATCCGTTCCTCAAGAGCGTAATCAAAAAATGAAGTTTGATTCATTTTTATACTCCTAGTGCGCTTAAAGAAACTTCATTCCTTTCACACTTCCAAACATGCCGACACAGTCGGCTCAAACAATCAATGAATCGGTGCAAGTCTGGGAAGAAGCTCTGCTCCGCAGAGCGTGAAATCACTTAGCGAGGTCTTTTCGAGCTTAGTGATTTCCTTCACACTTCTCATCATGGCACATTTCCAGAATTCTGTCCTTTAAGGCAGTATAACGCTTGTTTTCACTGATATTATTAATCATTTCCCGTACAGTATTGCTGCTCCCCAGTATCGTGACACAGCTTTTTGCTCTTGTGATACCCGTGTACAGCAGATTTCTGTTAAACAGCATTCTAGGTCCGGACAGCAAAGGAAGAATCACTGCCGGATATTCGCTTCCCTGAGATTTATGGATGGTAACGGCGTAGGACAGCTCCAATTCGTCCAGCAGAGAAAAGGGATATGTCACTCGTTTCTGTTCGTCATACTCCACCACCAGTGCAGAAGCACTCTCGTTGATTTCCAGTATACGCCCCATGTCGCCGTTAAATACCCCCATTCCCCGGTCAACAGGAATATTGTATCTGCTGACAATCTCCCACTCCAGCTGGTAGTTATTTTTTATCTGCATCACTTTATCGCCCTCCCGATAAACATGTTCGCCGCTGACATGCTCTTTCTTCTTCGGGTCAGGGGGATTCAAGTATCGTTGTAAGATACCGTTCAAAGTCTCACACCCCAGACTTCCCTTCCTCATAGGTGTCAATACTTGAATATCAAACGGTGACGCATTCACATATCCGGGAAGCTTATCGCGAATCAATTGTATCAAATGTTTATATATGACATTGACGTCATTTCTTTCCAGCACAAAAAAGTCTTTAGACTTATTGTCCATGGATATCTGCTCACCATGATTAATGCGATGGGCGTTAACCACAATATCACTCTCTTCCGCCTGACGGAATATCCTTTTCAGCTCCATCATAGGAAAGGCTCCGCTGCCGATAATATCCCGCAGAACCTGCCCTGCCCCCACACTGGGCAGCTGATTCACGTCTCCCACCAGAATCAATCTTGTCCCCGGTGCCACTGCACGGAGAAGTGATTGGAAAAGCTGAATATCTACCATGGACATCTCATCTATAATGATCACGTCCGTCTCTAACGGATTCTCTTCGTTCCTCTCAAATTTTACTTTTTTAGTATCGTCATCGGAAAGTGCACTGTTCAGTTCCAGCATACGGTGGATGGTTCGCGCCTCATATCCGGTTGCCTCCGCCATACGTTTTGCGGCGCGGCCGGTTGGCGCTCCCAGAAAAATATCCAGTCCCATCGCTTCAAAATAGCGAATTATCATATTGATGGTGGTGGTCTTTCCCGTTCCCGGACCGCCGGATAAAATAAAAAGACCGTTTTGAATACTCTGCATCACCGCATATAGTTGTAATTCATCCAACTCCATCTGCAGCTCCGCCGCCAGCCGTTCCAGCTGTTTTTGAACGGCGGCTTCTTGGGACGGCAGATTTTCCGACTCGACCATAGGAATATTAAGCTGTGTAAGCATCCTCGCACAATTCAGCTCGGCATAATAATAGGATGTTGCAAATACACAATTCCCCTTGATGACCAGTTTCTTATCCATCATCATATTACCGAGCTGGGGCTGAATATGTTCTTCTGCCACATCCAGCATATTGCGTGCTCTTTCCAGTAATATGTCCACCGGAAGATAGCAATGCCCTTCTGACACTGCCTGCAAAAGAGTATAAAGCACTCCGCTCCGAATGCGAAAATCGGAATCTGTATGTATACCGATTTTTACTGCAATTTCATCGGCCATTTTAAAACCGATTCCCGATACATCCTCCGCAAGTCGGTAGGGATTCTCCTTCATCACACTGTAAAGCTGCATCCCATAGGTATCGTATATTTTCACTGCCAGCGTATTAGAAATTCCAAACTGCTGCAAATAGATAAGCGCTTCCCGCAGATCCTTTTTTTCCTCCATTTGCAAAGCAATTTCCTGTGCCTTCCTTTCGCTGATTCCTTTCACTTCCGTTAATCGTTCCGGTTCTTCCTCAATAATTCGGAATGTATCATTTCCAAATTTTTTTACGATCCTTGCCGCCAAAGCCGTTCCTATTCCTTTCACCGCCCCTGACGCCAAATAACGTTCCATGCTGATACTGTCTTTAGGCGCCTCCACTTGATAGGCCGATAGTTTCAGCTGTTTTCCATAGACAGGATGCTCTATATACTCACCTTGTGCCGCAATGTTCTCTCCCTGCGTTAATCCCTTACACATTCCTACACAGGTTATTTCCTCTTCTCCCGACACCAAATGGAACACCGTATATCCGTTTTCACCGTTTTGGAAAATGATATGCTCTACATATCCGTTTATTGTTTCCATAAAATCCTATCATCACCTTATATGCAAAAACGGCCTGCCTATTATTGGCAGTCCGTCTCTATACACCTTTGCTTATTCGGCAGGAATACCTGCCGCAACCGTTTCAGCGCTGATACTGTCCAACCCATAATTGCGGCGCATCTGTTCATACAACATTTGAGCCAATCCCAGACCACCGTTCTGATTTGTGGTTTCCTCCGCAATATCCTGTATCATTTCATCCTTATAAAAATCAAGCATGGAATTCATAGCGCCGCTTCCAGCCGATTCGTTTGGAATCGTCTTAACCATTTCCTTAAACATCTGCTCTACAAAGTATGCCTCAAACTGTTTGCAGGCATCCATCAATTCTTTATCCGTGGCTTTTGAATAGTCCGCCCCGTTCAATTTGTCCTGAAGCCTGTCTGCGGCTTGATTTGACGCATTTGCATATGTATCCGCATACATGGACGTTACATTACTGAAATCCATAAGCTACCTCCCCGTTAACGTCTCAGATTATTTGCCTGCTGCAGCATTTCATCGGATGCAATGATTGCCTTAGAGTTCAACTCGTAAGCCCGCTGTGCCGTAATCATATTTACCATTTCGTCCACTACCTGTACATTGGAACCCTCCAAATATTTCTGTAGAATGTTGCTCCGCTCCAAGTTGGGTGTGGTTGCTTCGTTTAATACCTGCCCGCTGGCTGCCGTCTGAGAATAAAGACTGTCCCCCATTTTCTCCAATCCGTTGGGATTGTTAAACTGGAACACACCGATTGTAATACCGATGGGCTGCGGATTTCTATTTGCATCGGGATAGCAAAGCTGCCCGTCCTTTGTCACCGTAATACTGCTCAATACATACTGGCTTCCCAATATAATAGGCTGTCCGGCACTGCTCAGTACAGGTCTGCCGTCCGAATCGGCCAGCATATTGCCGTTACTTGCCAAAACAAACTTAAGATCACCGTTTCTGGTATAATAAGTATTTCCGTCGCCCGCTCTCACGGCAAAGAAGCCCTTTCCGTCGATAGCAAAAGCTGTCTCACTGTCGGAAGGGTACAGGTTGCCCTCTCTGAATATCGATGTAATGGCTGAATTGCGCACACCTAAACCTACTTGCGCACCGATGGGCTTCTGTTCTCCGTTTGCGGATGTTGTCTCCGTCTGAAGTGTCTGATACAGCAGACTCTTGAACTCATTAACCTGAGTCTTATACCCCTGTGTGTTGACATTAGCAAGATTATTAGCAATCGTATCTATATTGGTCTGTTGTGCGATCATACCCGTTGCTGCCGTCCATAAACTGCGTACCATTTCATATACCTCCCTAATATTAATTACTGCCCTGACTATTTCCCGTGCCGCTTCAGCGGCACCTTTATTATACTGCCCTACCATTTCATGTACCGCTTCAGCGGCACCTTATTATACTGCCCTACCATTTCCCGTACCGCCCGCGGCACCTTTATTATACTGCCCTCTTCAATCCCCCTCCGGCTGCAAAATCAATGGGTAAAACCGCAATGACTTCATCATTTTCCGGCAGATAACATACAATTAAACAAATTCAAACTTCCCAACATGCCGACGCAACATGCCCTCCTACGTCGTTCATTCCTTCCGGCACAAACAATTACTGAATTGGTGCAAATCCGGAAAAATCGCGCAAGCAATTCTTCGAGGAATGATTTACTTTCTCTTAGGTGTGTTTTTTACAACCTTAGAGAAACTTCATTCCTTTCACACTTTTATCCCTGAACTCTTCCCAACTGAGTCACTGCAATTTCCAGTGAATCATCGTATGTCTGAATAATCTTCTGATTGCTCTCATACTGACGCGTAATAGCGATCAAGTTAACCATTTCAGATACAATATTTACATTGGACATTTCCAAATAGCCTGATTTGACCAACGCACTTGCATTGGTAGTTCTTGCTCCTTCTACAGGACGGTAATACGTTTCACCGTACTTCTCCAGATAATCGTAATTTTCAAAATCCACCACCTGTATCCTTGTCACAGCGGTTCCGTTTTGATAAATCGTTCCGTCATCCGAAATTTTTGAGTCTATCAAGGTATTCAAACGGATCCGGCGGTTCTGCGTATCCAGAACATAGTCGCCGTCCTCTGTCACGAGATACCCTTCTTTATTCAGAGTAAACGAACCGTTCCTTGTATACATGGTGGATGTCTCGCCTGCCCTATTTGTATGCTCGATTGCAAAGAAGCCTTCCCCCGCCAGAGCGAGATCGTAAGTATTATCCGTGATTCGGAAAGATCCCTGTTTATAATCCGTATAATTCTCACCAATCTTAACACCCGGATTATCAAATCCTAAAGGTTGTGCAATACGGGGACTTCCCATAGACGCATCTTTAATTTTCACAGTCAGGATATCTTGAAATGCCTGACTGGTAGCGCCTTCCTTTTTAAATCCTACCGTGGTAGCATTGGCCAGATTATTGGTCATAGTATCCATTCGGTGTTGTTCGTTAATCATTCCCGTATATGCAGTATATAAACCTTTCAGCATGGAAATTTCTCCTTTCTGTATTCCGGCTTTGTTCCGGCAGCTCAACAGTATAAAAGTAATTTGTCGTCTCTGCCGCAGGACGGAATATCCTACCTATATAATAAAACATGCACTCCCACCGCAAGGCAATTGATTACTCCTCACGGTAGCCCGACAAAAATTCTACATATCTTCCGGTGCCGACTGCAACGGCAGTCATGGGATCTTCCGCCGTCATAGTATTGATTCCCGTCTTTGCGGAAATCAAATCTTCCAGACCACGCAGCAGACTCCCTCCGCCGGTTAAGACTATCCCTCTGTCTGCAATATCGGCAGCCAGCTCAGGAGGCGTCTTCTCCAATACACTGTGAATTGTTTCCACAATCTGCGACGTTGTCTCACGGAGCGCCTCTTCCGTCTCTTCGGAGGAAACCTTTACCGTTTTAGGCAGACCCGTTACCAGATTACGTCCTCTTACATCCATATAGTCAACTTCAGGTCTCTTAAATGCCGATCCGATCTTAATCTTTAAATCTTCCGCGGTTCTTTCACCGATCAAAAGGTTATGCTTTTTACGCATATAACGCACAATAGCCTCGTCAAAATCGTCTCCCGCTATCTTGATGGAAGCGCTGACAACAGTGCCTCCCAGAGAAATTACGGCAATATCGGAAGTACCGCCGCCGATGTCTACGATCATATTTCCACAAGGTTTGGAAATATCAATACCTGCACCGATAGCTGCCGCAATGGGCTCCTCAATGATGGCAACCTCTCTGGCGCCCGCTTGATAGGTAGCGTCCTCTACGGCTTTCTTCTCCACTTCCGTGACCCCGCTGGGAACACACACCGCGATACGGGGCTTCCGGAATGTCCTCTTGCCCAATGCCTTCTGAATGAAATACTTCATCATTTTTTCGGTCACGGTATAATCGGAAATAACACCTTGCCTTAAGGGACGAACCGCCACAATATTGCCGGGTGTCCTTCCCAGCATCAGACGGGCATCCTCGCCAATTGCTTTAATTTTATTTGTATCTCTGTCAAATGCTACAACAGAAGGCTCTTTCAGCACAACGCCTTTGCCTCTGATGTATACCAAAATGCTGGCTGTACCCAAATCGATTCCGATATCCGTACACTGCATAATTATATACCCCTTTCAATTATCTCTTTTTATCTTCTTCTATTTCATCCGATATTTCCGGTCTGTAAGCATAGTCATACATTAGCTATTATAACCGAATTTTTTTTAAATTGATAGAGGTAATATAATTTTTTAAGACTTTTTTCAAATATTTATCGACAAAGTATTCATTCAATAAAAGTATATCGTCCCATTTCTCGAAAATCTTTATCTTATTTTTTATTTTCTCTGCAAATTTTTCTGTTTGCCAATTTCTTCTTTTTAAGATACTCCCTTTTCGCAAAAATGTTCCCATTGCTTAGCATTCGAAACTCTTACATACAATTACCAAATTTGTACTCACCTAATAATTTTTCAATAAAAATTTAACAAATCATCCATTTGATATGAAATGTTTTATTGGCTCATCTAAATGATATATTAACCACGAACCTGTTATTTCTTCTCCAGCATCCTCTTAATATACATACCCGTATAGGATTTCTCGCTGTCCGCAATCTGCTCCGGTGTTCCTTTGGCAATAACGGTTCCTCCCCTGTCGCCTCCTTCGGGACCGATATCCAGTATATAGTCGGCAGTCTTGATCACATCCAAATTATGCTCTATGACCACCACTGTATTCCCGCCGTCCGCCAGCCTGTGCAGAATCTCCACCAGCTTATGCACATCTGCAAAATGCAGTCCTGTAGTGGGCTCATCCAAAATATAGATGGTTCTTCCCGTACTGCGTTTGGACAACTCCGTGGCCAGCTTAATACGCTGTGCCTCTCCTCCGGAAAGCGTGGTGGAAGGATGTCCCAGTTTCAAATACGCAAGCCCCACATCATGCAGCGTCTGAATCTTATTGCGGATGGACGGAAGGTTCTCGAAGAAGGGAAGCGCCTCCTCCACAGTCATGTCCAACACGTCAAAGATATTTTTACCTTTATACTTTACGTCCAGCGTTTCCCTGTTATATCTCTTTCCCCCGCAGACTTCACACGGTACATACACATCCGGAAGGAAATGCATCTCTATTTTAATAATACCGTCTCCGCCGCAAGCCTCACAGCGCCCTCCCTTTACGTTAAAGCTGAAACGTCCTTTCGTATACCCCTTTGTCTTGGCATCTGCCGTGGACGCAAAAAGATCACGAATCTGGTCAAATACTCCCGTGTAGGTGGCCGGATTGGAACGGGGGGTACGCCCGATGGGAGATTGGTCTATATTGATCACCTTGTCCAGCTGTTCCATTCCTTCAATAGATTTATGCTTTCCCGGAATGCATCTGGCACGGTTTAAGTCCCTTGCCAAATGCTTGTATAAAATCTCGTTTACCAGAGAACTCTTACCGGAACCGGATACACCTGTGACACAGGTCATAACGCCCAGCGGAAAATCCACATTGATGTTTTTTAAATTATTCTCCTGTGCTCCCACTACCTTCAGCCAACCGGCAGGTTTTCTGCGCTGTTCCGGAACGGGAATCTTCAGTTCACCGCTTAAATATTTTCCCGTGACGGATTCGGGAATCTTCATAATCTCTTCCGCCGTACCGCAGGCCACCACTTCGCCGCCATGAGAACCTGCACCGGGGCCGATATCCACCACATAATCCGCCGCCAGCATGGTATCCTCGTCATGTTCCACAACGATTAAGGTATTTCCTAAATCACGGAGATTTTTCAAAGTATTCAGCAGCTTGTCGTTATCGCGCTGATGAAGGCCGATGCTGGGTTCGTCCAAAATATAACATACCCCTACCAGACCGGAACCGATCTGAGTAGCCAGACGGATTCTCTGGCTCTCGCCGCCGGACAATGTACCCGTGGCTCTGGACAGAGACAAGTAATCCAATCCCACATCCACCAAAAATCCTACTCTTGCACGGATCTCCTTTAATATCTGTTTGCCGATCAGCAGCTGCTGATTCGTCAATTCCATATCGCCCAGAAATTCAAAAAGATCTCGTATGGAAGAAGATGTGATTTCATAAATATTTTTGTTGCATACCGTTACCGCCAAAGACTCCTTCTTCAAACGCATTCCCTTACAAACCTTGCACGGGGTGATGCGCATAAAGCTCTCATACTCCTGCTTCATGGTTTCGGAAAAGGTTTCCTTATACTTCCGCTCCACATTTTTTACCAGTCCTTCAAAAGCCACCGGGTAAACCCCCCGCCCCCTCTGGCCTTGATAGTGTACCTCCACTTCTTTTCCGTCGGTGCCGTAGAGCAGAATCTTTTTTGCTTTCTCCGATAACTCCTGATAAGGGGTATGCAAGTCAAAATCATACTCTTTGCAAAGTGCTTGTAATATAGCATTGGTAAAACTGGATTTATCCGTGCAGGATTGCCAGCCGGTCACAACGATTGCCCCTTGACTGATGCTCAACTCCTTGTTAGGGATCATAAGCTCTTCGTCAAATTCCATTTTGTAGCCCAATCCCACACATTCCGGACAGGCACCGAAAGGATTGTTGAAAGAAAAGCTCCTTGGTTCAATCTCACTGATGCCCACACCGCAGTCAGGGCAGGAAAAACTCTGGCTGAAAGTGAGCGGTTCTCCATCGATCACATCAACCAGCAGCAATCCGTCCGCCAGTGACAATACATTTTCAATAGAGTCTGCAAGACGTCTTTCGATACCTTCCTTTACTACCAGCCTGTCTACCACAATTTCAACATTATGCTTAATATTTTTATCCAGAGAGATCTCCTCTGTCAGCTCATACAGACTGCCGTCGATTCTCACACGCACATACCCGCTTTTTTTAGCACGTTCCAGAACTTTCTCATGCCGGCCCTTACGTCCTCTGACTACGGGTGCCAGCAGCTGAATCTTTGTGCCCTGTCCCAGCTCCAGAATCTGATCTACCATCTGATCCACTGTCTGCTTTGCAATTTCCCGCCCGCAATTGGGGCAGTGGGGAATCCCGATCCTTGCGTACAACAGACGGAAATAATCATAAATCTCCGTCACGGTTCCCACAGTGGAACGGGGATTGCGGTTTGTGGATTTCTGATCAATGGATATGGCAGGAGATAGTCCGTCTATCCTCTCCACATTAGGCTTCTCCATCTGTCCGAGGAACATTCTGGCATAGGAGGATAGGGACTCCATGTAACGGCGCTGTCCCTCCGCATAAATGGTATCAAAAGCCAGAGATGATTTTCCGGATCCGGACATTCCCGTCAAAACCACCATCTCATTTCTGGGAATATCAACATTAATATTCTTTAAATTATTTTCGCAGGCTCCCCGAACTTTAATAAAGCCTCCTGCACTCTGGCTTCGCGGGCGCATCTTCTTTGTTTCATCCATTGTCGTATAACTTCCTTTTCTTGATTTTATTGACTTTCTTGATTTTATTGACTTTCCTGCTTTTCCTTATATTACTGATTTTACATTTTTCAAAATATTCCCTGTGTATTATTTTTCTATTTTTCTTATTCTTTATTCACATTTCCGGACATACCGGAGCGGCATACCCTCCTGCACAGTCCATGCCTTCCGGCACAAACAATTTATGAATCGGTGCAAGGCCGGCACAAACAATCAATGAATTGCCGGAAATCATGCCATGGCTTGGCCGAGGCTCAGTCAACGCCCCCGCTGCCGGCAACGATGCATCAGGCTTACAGCACTGCAGAACACAATACATCCGCAAGACGCTATGGTATATGCCCCCCCGCGGTATTCGCCAACTGTCTGCCTCGCAGCCGCTTGGTTCATTGCTCTCGGGAACCAAGGCGGGAATGCCGTCACCTAATCCTCATCCAGTTTTTGCAGGTTTTTCTTAAGTTCTATCATCTTATCACGCAGCTCCGCTGCCGCCTCGAAATTCAAATCCGCCGCCGCTCGCTGCATTTTCTTCTGTACCTCCGCTATAAGCTTCTCCAATTCCTTCCGATTCATGGATTCGGGATCCTTCTCAAACCGCATCTCTTCTTTTGCCACGGCTTTTGAGATACTGATCAAGTCACGGACGGCTTTCTTAATCGTCTGTGGCGTAATTCCATGCTCTTCGTTATATTTCATCTGAATCTCGCGGCGGCGGCTCGTCTCCTCCAACGCAATCCGCATGGAATCCGTAATGGTATCCGCATACATAACCACATGCCCTTCCGAATTTCTCGCCGCACGGCCGATAGTCTGTATCAAAGAGGTGCTGCTTCTCAAAAATCCTTCCTTATCCGCATCCAAAATGGCCACCAGTGCAATTTCAGGAATATCCAAGCCCTCTCTGAGCAGATTAATCCCCACCAGCACATCAAATACATCCAAGCGCATGTCACGGATAATCTCCGCCCTCTCCAATGTGTCTATGTCGGAATGCAGATACTTTACACGAATCCCCACCTCATTCATATAGCCGGTAAGGTCTTCCGCCATCCGTTTGGTCAGCGTGGTGATCAACACCTTATTGTGCTCCGCCACCGTCTTATGAATCTCTCCGATAAGATCATCAATCTGGCCTTCTACAGGCCGCACCACCACCTCCGGGTCAAGAAGCCCTGTAGGGCGGATAATCTGTTCCGTGCGAAGCAATTCATGCTCCTCCTCATAATCCGAAGGCGTAGCCGACACAAACAACATCTGGTCAATATGAGATTCGAATTCCCCGAAATTCAGGGGACGGTTGTCCAACGCCGACGGCAGCCGGAAACCGTACTCCACCAATGTGTTTTTCCGGGAACGGTCGCCCGCATACATTCCCCTGATCTGAGGAATGGTCATATGGGACTCGTCTATAATAATCAAGTAATCATCCTGAAAGAAATCCATCAATGTCATGGGCGGCTCTCCGGGCTGGGTGCCGTTTAGGTGCCGGGAATAATTCTCGATGCCGGAGCAGAAACCGGTCTCCCGCAGCATCTCGATATCGAAATTGGTGCGTTCTGCTATGCGCTGTGCCTCAATGAGCTTATCCTCTCCCTTGAAAAAACGCACCCGCTCCTCCATCTCTTTTTCTATATGATCGCAGGCCGCTTTAATTTTATCCTGAGAAACCACATAATGTGAGGCCGGGAAAACGGCAATGTGATTCAACTCAGCATGAACCTTTCCGGATAGAGGCTCTACCTCTGTGATCCGATCGATCTCATCTCCGAAAAATTCAATACGTATATAGTAATCGCTGCCCTGTGCCGGATTTACTTCCACCACATCCCCATGCACTCTGAAGCAGCCCCTATGCATATCTATTTCGTTTCTGGTATATTGTATGTCTACCAGCTCCCGCAAGACCTGATCTCTGTCCTTTGTCATGCCGGGGCGCAGAGACACTACCATATCCTTATATTCCTCAGGACTTCCCAAACCGTAAATGCAGGAAACACTGGCCACTACAACGACATCCCTTCTCTCGGTCAAAGATGCAGTGGCGGAAAGTCTGAGCTTGTCAATTTCGTCATTGATGGCGGAATCCTTCGCGATATAAGTATCGGAGGAGGGCACATATGCCTCCGGCTGATAGTAATCATAGTAGGACACAAAATATTCTACCGCATTTTCAGGAAAAAAATCCTTGAACTCCCCGTAGAGCTGTCCGGCCAAAGTCTTATTGTGCGCAATGACCAAAGTGGGCTTGTTTAATGCCTGAATGATATTGGCCATGGTAAAGGTCTTACCGGAACCCGTAACCCCCAGCAAAGTCTGGAATTGA
>CAJUTJ010000169.1 GCA_910589655.1 uncultured Acetatifactor sp.
ACGGATAATCCCTGATTATCCGTTACTTTTTCTGTTTTCAAGAGCCTGCTCAGACCATGAAAAAGAGGCCGGCCCATACCTGAACAAAGCCGTCAGACTGTGTGGCGTAAAAGTGGCAAAAAGCTTTTCGGAAAGATTTTTTGCGGGGCTGCCGAGACACCGGAAGGCGCTTAAACAGACAGAAAGCCTGACGCATCAGGTCAGGCTTGAAGAAGACGGAGTGAACACCGTCAAAAATATGGGATTGTTTGGATTCAGAAGAAGCGCAGAAAGAGGAGCATGCATAATCTCAGAGACGTTCATCTATATATGAGATGATTCTGTTGTTGATTTTACTAAATGGCTTATAAATATAGCGATATGAAAAACGGGCTAATATATATGAGATAACGGAACTAATCAAAAACAGAAGATTAGCGGATTGTATTTTCCCCGTTATATAAAAAAGATTTATAATGCATTGTTGTACGGGAAAGCCCCATAAATAAACACCATATGCGCATTCAGGATGTAACCACGGTAAGTTTAGCGATTGCTTCTCGGCAAAACCCAACGAGAAAATGCAGCATGACAGCGCTGCCATGCATATGATTTCTCTTCCAAATGCCACATTAAAATTAAAGATACCTAGAAGCAGTAAAAGAAAAAAAGATTTTTGGATATCGAATTTGGGTTTCCAAAAATATATGCCTCCTCCAATCACAAAATACACGATATCATAAAGTGCAGCCGCCCAATCCGTGCCATAGAAAACCCATCGAGCCTCTGGAAGATAAATAATTTTTATGCTCCATAATATAAAAATACCTGCGCCGAACAGGGTATAAACAATTCTTTGCCTGTTTTTTTCCCGAAAAAAGAGCATAATCAATAAAAAACAGAGATACATGGCAACTTCCAAAGGCATAGTCCATAAAGAGCCGTTGACTGTTCCCGCAAAGGGATTGACAGCAAAAACACCGGGTAAGTGAAATATAGGATATAGAAAAAGATTGTTTTTGATATAAAAAACAATGGAATCCATATTGTAAAAATATTCTTTTACAGTCAATGTAGTAAATAGAGGAGCAATAAAAAAAGCCGTTGTTATCAGACAGAAAAGAAATTCGGGGAAAAGTCTTCCGATACGTTTTAACAAATAGACTGCGGTAACTTTTTTTCTGCCGCATGTCATGGAAAACAGACTTTTTGCAATGAGATAACCGGAAATCAGGAATATTGTTTTTACCCCCAGTTCATGAATTTGATTCCCTAATACCACAGGCGGCGACTGGTTTAACAGTCTATATTGATGACCGTATAAGACAAAAAAGGATGCCATCAAATGCAACATCCCAAAATTATTGTTTCTGTTTATCGTGTTCGTTGTTTTATCCTTTTTCATATTACTCCGATTCGGTTAACATACCGTTTAACGTCCGTATTTCGTCAATGCATTCAAGTTCTTCAAAGTTCTCGTCATAAAGGTAGCCTCGTTGAATTTGAGAATATAACTTTAAATTGTCTATTGCCAAATCAGCATCTATAGACGAAATTTCAAATCCGAAATGAACGGGATGGTCAAGCGTCAGCTGTATCTTTCCTGTATGGGTAATCTCTGCCTGTAAGACGGTATCGCCCACCTGAATCTCTACTGTGCCGGGGGCGGTAAGAGACACCACATCAAATTCACAAAAATATTTGTCCGTACTAAAATGGTCACGAATATCTGGTATTGTTTGTCTCAGACTGCCCGCTGGCGTAATCCGGCATACCATGGATCCGTCCTGCTCCCCAAATGAGACACCTTGCGCCTCCCATCCTTCATCTGCCAGAGCAAACTGTGGATTGTACAGCATGTTGGAGCAATAGTCCCGATAAGTCCATATGCCGTAGCCGTCGGAATAGCTGAGCAATATATCCGCAACATTTAACAGGTAATCATCTAATTCTTCTTCTTTTATCCGGGCATTATTGGAAAAGTCCGGCGTGTTATCCGCAAATATAAACTGGTCAATATAGACGGCTTTTCCGCCGTTTTCGGATTGAAAATTTTCTAAAGTATATTTGGTCTGCGCCAGAGCTTCCTCATAGGTCACAATTTCCCCCACGTTTTCAAACCCCATGGGAATCCCATACATAGTGGTGGAAAAGTCCGAATCCGCGCAGCTATACAGCCCGGAATGCTTGTAGTAAACGGAGTTCCCCTGTGCGTCCGTCACTAAATCCCAGTCCATTCTCACTTCCATGGATAGATTGGGAAAATATTGTTGCGATCGTTTCAAAATATTTAGGAGAAAATCGTCATAAAATTCATACATTGCCCATAATGCCGGTTCCGAACGGTGAGGAATGGGAATTTGATCATAAGCCGTATAGTTTGTCTGGTAATTCCGGTTATATTCTTCCAAAGTGTAATGAGCGCTGACCCATTCACCGAATTTTATAAATTGAGCTTTGGCAGCTCTGTCGCTGAGATCTTGGACATCACAGACTGCCGTAGACCCCCATAGGTCTTCCCATGTCAGAAAAGCCTCCGCAAAACAGTCATATGCGGATAGAACCTGATACATCTTCCGTATATAGTCATCCCACGCGGCAAGAGTGTCTGCATCGCCTAATAGATTGAAAAAGCGATCTATTATATTTTCGTTTTCATCTCTGTAAAAATCCCAAGTATATCCCAGCCGTGCGTAAACTTCCAGCCCTGCGCTGTCAGCGGCGGACATCACTTCATCCAGTTTGGAAAAAGCATATTCATTATAAGAAATCGGTGATACGTCCGGCTGGAACTCGCGCCAAGGGACAACGATAATGATACTGTCAAATCCGTCTGCCTTAATTTGTTCTAAATCGCTGTTCAGATGATCCATCTCAGAATTCCAAAAATTAATAGACCATTCGTCTGCAAAATAAGTTGCGGATCTGACATAATTATCGGCTAACGGTACGCTGTTTTCCGTCTGGGAGCTTAAGATGACCCAATCACACTCATCATTGTCGGCAGGGCCGTTATTACACAATATCTTAACTTTTGAGGCATTATCCCAGAAATGCAGGTCTATGGAATAATCCTGCCACTGGCCTCCGGTTTTTACGGAAATTTCCTCAGAATACAGAATATTGTCTGTTTCGTCCAATACCCAGATTACCAGCCCCGCGCCGTCCGACATGGCATCCACCCAAGGATGAATCCTATACCGGAATGTCCAAGTAGAAGGAAGGGTGTCTCCTGACAAATTCACGGCTGTATTAGGGGTGAGTAAAATGCACTCTTCTTGTTCATCCTCAATAATTCCTGCGGTATACCCCCATGGGATATCATCGGTCTCCTGAGAACCTTCAAAAGTAACCGACGAAAACGGGTCAAAAGAATACGTGGGAGAAGGTATCTCCGATTCTTTTGCAGTCTTATGCGAAAGGGTATTGCATCCCCAGCCGATCCCAAAGCATAGAATGCCAAATAGGATTACACCTAATGCAAAAACCCACTTTTTACTGTTTTTTATTTCATTCATATCTATACTCCTAGCGCGCTTTAGCGCACATACCAATCAATATTCGGAAGTTTACTTCCAAACTCTTGTCTCCTGATGTAGAGATTAAAATTAGTTACTTTCTATCATTCGAAAAATTTCTTTTCTAACATTAAACACAGGCAATGATAAATAGGAAGATGTAATTCCTGTATCTGGTATGTCTCTGACGCACCTGCCCGTATACACACATCCGCATAGTCTGCAAGCGCGCCGCCGCTCTTTCCGGTGAGACCGATGACCTTCAGTCCTTTAGCCTTGGCTGTTACGGCAGCGTAAAGCACATTTTTGGAATTGCCGGAAGTGCTGATCCCCAGAAAGACATCACCTGTACTGCCGTATCCCATTACTTGCTGCGCATAGCAGAGCAGGCCGTCCACATCATTCAAATAGGCCGTGCTGAGAGCGCTGTGGCCTGTCAGGGCTATGGCAGGCAAAGCTCCCTGTAATTTGTCCGCCAGTTTCCCGCCGTATGCCGTATCCACCTGCAGCAAAGCTTGTTTCAGTGTAGGGTTCAATGCTCTTGGCAGGCAGAATCCCTTCATCAGTTCTCCCACAATATGCTCCGAATCCGCAGCGCTGCCTCCGTTGCCGCAGACCAGAAGCTTTCCCTGAGCGGAATAGGATTCTTCCAGAATACGGTAAGCACGGCAAATATCCTGCTCCGAATCCTTTAGCGAAGGGTATCTGCCCACAAGTTCTTCCACGTAGACGATTAATTCTTTCTTCATAAGTTACTGCCTTTCATAATCGGACGATAGGGTGGCCGAACCGCCGTCCAGTATTTGTTCGATAGCCTGAAGCAGAGATATCTGCCCGTCCAGCAGCAAAGTTTTACATCCGGCTGCCGTTCCGGCTTTTATGTCGCTGTCACTGTCTCCGACCATCCATGACGCTGTCATATCTATGTTGTAGTCGTCGGCTGCCTGCAGGAGCATACCGGGTCTGGGCTTGCGGCAATCGCATTCTATCTTATACTGCGGCCGTTCTCCCGCAAAGCCCTTGTCCGGATGATGAGGACAATAGTAAATGGCGTCGATATAGGCGCCGTCTTGTCCCAGCAAGGTTTCCAGTTTGTTGTGGATCTCTGCCAATTCCTCCGTGGAAACTTCTCCCCGGGCAATGACGGGCTGATTGGTAATCACAATGGCCAAGTATCCGCTGGCGTTAATCCTTCGAACTGCCTCGGCGGCGCCCTCCGTCAATTCCAGTTCATCTATATCTGTTAAAAATCCCACATATTTGTTCAAAGTGCCGTCCCGATCCAAGAAGATAGCCTTTTGCCGTTCCCTGAGATTTCTGGCTTCCACCCGATGGCAGCGGATATCTTCAGCCACTGAACAGTACCGGTCAGGTGTTCCCATGTCCTTGATATATTCCGGAGAGTCATAGATGCCCAGTTCTCTGGAAGATATCAACGGTTTTAAGATATCACGGTCTAAGTCCCGCTTTTGCAGGTCGGGAAAGCAGCGGAAAATGTCGGGAGAGAGCATATGCAATCCCGCATTTACCCTATTCTTGTACCAGCGCCGCGGATCCTCCTTATGCAGCCAGCCGGTAACTGTTCCGTTTTTGTCAGCTATAATAATACCACTGTCATAAGGGTGGCTGTTGGGATGCGTGAGGATAGTGGCAGTAGTGTTAAGGCGGCGGTGGCTGTCCAGAAATCTGGTGATATCCACATCAAAAATGATATCGCCGTTTAACAGGAGAAAGTCTTCCTTGATTTCTTCCTTTAAATAATATAAAGCCCCGGCAGTTCCCAAAGGGGTTTCTTCCGTAATATACCGAATATGCACGTTCCAACGGGAACCGTTTCCGAAATAGTCTTGTATGATATGGCCAAGGTGGCCAATGATCAGAATGTACTCCTCATACCCCTGTCTTCTCAGCACATTAATCTGGTATTCCAGAATAGGTTTCCCGTCTATAGGGATCATGGGTTTGGGCACTTGAGAGTTTACTTCCGCAATCCGGGTTCCCTTCCCCCCCGCCATAATAACAACTTTCATGTTAACCTCCATGACTCCGCTTTGCGGAATCTCAAATCAATTTGAAAAACGCCTGTTTTGGCGTTTTTCGGTAGATTCGGCGTTTGTCCGGACTGTGATGCTGCCGGAGACAAATGGGAAAACGAGTTCCTATCAGCGAGTCAGGAATACTTCTCCGTTATGGATACGCTTCCGCCAATAATCCAATAAATCATGCATGGTGGTCTCAAAAGGAATTTCCGGTTCCCAGCCGGTATGTTCTTTGAACTTACGGCAGTCGGGTACCTGCAGATCCGCATCTATAGGACGCAGCCTTTCCGGATCCGTGACCACCTCTATCTGATCCTTCATGGAGGAGTAAGAAATCAATGTTTTCAGCGTATCTCCAACCTCACAAGTATAGGATCCTCCAATATTGTAGTACTCCCCGGCTATAGGATTGGAGATCACAAGCATATAGTAAGCCCGGACGGCATCTCTTACGTCTGCATAGGTTCGCAGTGACTGCAGGTTGCCCACCATGACTTTGGGCTCAATCAATCCGGCCTCGATCATGGCAATCTGTTTCGCAAAGGTTGATTCATGGAACACGTCTCCTCTGCGCGGACCTGTATGGGTAAACATACGGGTGGTCATCACTGTCATTCCATATGCCTCCGCATAATAACGTCCCAACAGATCCGTACCGACCTTGGAGATTGCGTAGGGGGAAGCAGGATGGAAAGGACATTCTTCGTGAATTCCGGTTTCGGGTTTCTTATCCGCCGGTATCTTTCCAAAGACCTCCGAGGAGGCACACACATGGATAACGGGTTTGTAGTTTTTGTCTGTCTCCATTGCGGCGCGAATGGCCTCCAGAAGCCTGCAGGTTCCCAAAATATTTGTATTGAGAGTATCCAGCGGAGCAGTAAAGCTGGTCAGCGGATAGCTCTGAGCCGCCAAATGAAACACATAGTCCGGCTTTACCTTGTTGACAACGGTCATCAAGGAAATTTGATCATTTAAGTCCCCATAATCAAAAAATATCCTGTCCTTCTTATTCACCCTGTCCAGCAGATGGTTTACATTATCCAGCGGACTTCTCCATCGGCATACACCGTAAACTTCCCAATCTGTCTCTGCCAGAAGGAAATCTGCCAAGTGAGACCCTACCATTCCGGTAATTCCTGTAATCAGCGCCCTTTTCATATCTCAATATCCTCCATTTCTCTTTGAATTTTTTCGGTAAAGCTTTCGTTTTGCAAGATTTCGTATTGCCCCAGATAAATACTTTCCATCTGGGTAATACGGGGACGGTTTTTATAAAAATTTTCTTCCGGCTGAACAATTTTATATTGCAGCCTATCCTGAAATATCCTGTTTAGCTCATCTGCCATACGAATACGGCTCACCAGTTCCCGTCCGGCCACGTTCAGAAAGGAAGGCCGGTATTCGGTCCAATGGAGTCCCATCCATTCCACCACCTGTACCACATCACTGACCACAATGCAATTGCGGTAAAAGGGATGAAAAATTTCCGCACATTCTCCTTTTTGAATGCAGCTTTTGCAGTATGTGATAAAGCGATCCTGTGAGGAGGCCACATAGGAAAGCCGGATTGCCTTGAAATAGGGAGAATGCTTGAATGCGTCCTCCACGGCTTTTTTCATTTTTCCATACGGAGTTTGAGCTTTTGTCTCCGAGGATTCCGTATAAACAGCCCCCGGCATATCTCCGAAAACGGCATCACTGGAGAAAAACAGAACACGGCACTGCCGTTCTATGGCCTCTTCGATAAAATGCTTTGTTCCGGTTACATTGATGGCCCAACAGTCGTCAAACTTGTCGGCACATGCATCCGGCCCTGATACGGCCGCCGTAAAAATGATATAATCAAGGCTGTCCAATGCGCTGTAGTCGAAAGCCTCCGGATGAACCAGATCCAGAAAACGATCCGCCCGGTCACTTTTGTCTATACATAAAATTTCTTCTATGTAATCCTTGTTTTGATAATGGGAGAGGAGATATCCCGCAATATATCCGTCACTTCCGACAATTCCGATTTTCATGTTATTTTCCTTTCTTTCAGGTCTTCTTTGGGTTCATAGGATTCGGGCGCATAATAGATTACCCGGGTGCCGCCGTCTTCAAATTCAAACGGTACATACATCAGATCCCGCAATGCCATGCGCACCTTTTCCTGCCTGTCCTGCTCCACATAAAACAATAGAAATCCTCCGCCGCCTGCGCCAAGCAGTTTACCTCCCAGAGCGCCTGCATTTATTCCCCGCTCATAAAGCATGTCGATGGAGTCGGTGGATACCTTGTTCCCCGTCTGCCTTTTTAGGCACCATGTAGTATCCAGCAGACGTCCGATATCGTCCAAGTCTTTCGTTTTGTCCGTCAAAATTGCCTGCGCTTCATCTACCAGTTGTAACATTTCCAGTTTCTGTGCCGTATTGTCCGTATTTTTGTTGGCGCTTTGCACTTCGGCGGAAAAATGAGTAAACTGGGTAAAAAACAGCATCAGATTACGGTTAAACTGTTGCTTCCGCTCAGGGGAAATGATGATGGGATCCACCGTATATCCGTCACTGCCAAAGTTAATGCGGTTGAGTCCTCCGTAGGACGCGGCAATCTGATCCTGCCAGCCGCCGGCCTCATTGCACAGAGTTCTTTCCAGATAGATTGCGTCATCCGCCAGCTTTTTCTTATCCGCATATTTCCCTTTCAGGGAGTAGAATGCAGAGAGCATCCCTACGGCAAAGGAACTGCTTGTCCCAAGACCTGATCGGGCGGGCAGATCAGCCTCATAGGTTAGTCGTATCTCATGCATGTCTAAAAATTTCATTGCTTCCCGGATAGCCGGATGTATAATATCATTGGCATTCGTAACTCTCTCGATTTTGGAATACACTACCTCGTCCGTGTAATTAAAAAATCTAGGCAGATGCCGCACGTTTACATTGCAATATTTGTCAAAGGTAGTAGATATGACGGCACCGCCGTGTTCCCTGAAAAATTCCGGCATGTCCGTACCGCCGCCGAAAAAAGACATTCTAAATGGGGTCTTTGTAATAATCATCTCGTAAAGTCATCCTTTATATGATTCCATACGGCCTGAACACTGCAATGCTCTTTCACATAGTCTTGATAGAGCTGCACTGTATCGGCCAGTTTTGGCATATTGTTGTATAAAGCTGTTACCTTGTCAGCAAAAGAGTCCGCCGTATCCGCAATCTCTACAAACCGTTCCGCGCCGGTAATGCCCTCAATACCGATGGAAGTAGTGACCATAGGGATGCCATAATATAACGCCTCTATCACTTTTCCTTTGACTCCTGCGCCATAACGCAGCGGAATAACCGCCATGCGGCATGTATTGTACATCTCTTCCAGCTCGGCATCCGTGACAAAACCTTTTATAATCACCCCGTTTCCGGCAAGCTTTTTGACTTGCTCCGTTGGATTAGCTCCTATTACGTAAAAAGGCATGTCACAACGCTTACGGATAAGAGGCAATACCTCGTCCACAAACCACAGCACGGCATCCTCGTTGGGGGGATGTCCGAAACCTCCCACAAACATAAGTCCTTCCCGTTTAGCAAAGTCCATGGGAATGTTCTCTTTAAATTTTTCATAGACATAAATATCAAAAGTTTTAGCCGGAATGGAGGCGTCAACCTTGTGAATCTGTTCGATCTCGACTGAGGACGGATAGTAATTTACATCCGTTTTTCTCATAATCGCGAATTCCCTTTTCTCCCAATCCTGTGCTTCTGCGAGAAGTTTTTTGTCATGGCAGAGTTCATACTCTCTCCGGATACGCATACAGTGGAGGTCACAGCCATAGTAAATGCATTTTATATCGGTCTCGTCTTTTAATAGGTCGATATATTTCTCCGTGATATGCGGTCTGTTTAGAAATGCAAAGTCAATGTTATTTTTGTTGTCTAATATCCACTGTCTGTAGTTTTCCGCATACCAAGAGCCATAGAGAACCTCTACGCCGATCTGCTGCAAAGCAGTGGTGTAAGGCTCATGGGGATAGAAGTTATCACCCATAAACTTGACATTATAGCCTTTCTCCACGAACATGTTGATGTACTGCCAGATGGTTCTGGAGCCGGCATCCTTGTCAAACATGGGAACATAATGGTCAATCACCAGAATGGTTTTCCTCCCTTGGCTCCGATCCCGGGCATGGAATAAATCATCCTCTGTCTGTGACTGATTTTTAAATTCTTCCGCCCACTTTTGTGCCAGTTTCTCCGAATTGACAACCTGATATTGTTTCAGACCGGAGTGGATGTCCGTCCCGTTGGACATTCCCTCGAAGTGAACTACCACGGACAAGGGCTGGTATACAAGTTTATAGCCGTGTTTACGTACCTCAAAGGCTAAATCCGAATCTTCGCAGTACGACGGCGCAAAATATTCGTCAAAGCCGCCGATCTCTTTCCACAGAGCAGACCGAATCATTATAGCCGCGCCGGATATATAGTCAACTTCTTTTACATAGTTAAATTCCGGCTGCGCCGGATTTTGACCATGCCCGTAGTTCCATGCGTGTCCGTCGCCCCATAGAATACCGCCGGCTTCCTGAAGCCGGCCATCCGGATAGATCAGTTTGGAACCGACCATGCCAACCTTTTCGTCTTTCTCCATAAGCTCTACCAGCGGAGCCAGCCATCCGGGTTGAACCTGTGTGTCATTATTCAGAAACAGAATATAGTTTCCTCTTGCCTTTAGAGCCGCATTGTTGCAATTTTTGAGGAAGCGCAGATTGCTGTGGTTACGTATCACGTTTATTTCTCTGGCTATCTGCTTCAACTCTCTGGTCAAATCCGTAGAGCAGTCGTCTGCAACGATGACCTCATAATGAATGTCCCCGCTGTTTTTTAAGATGGATTCGAGACAGTTATAGGTATATTCAAATTGGTTATAGACCGGAATGATAATGGAAACCTCCGGTTTCTTATACCTTATAAAAGAAAGTCTGGAGTAGTCGGTGATGCTTTTATTCGCAGAGTCCGACACCTCTGTCACTTCGGGATGCGGGGGTGAAAAAGAGTTCTGTCTGGAGGCTTCATATTCCTCCACCAGCCGATAGTGCTCATTTACCCTGTCCATTCCTTCTCTTTTGGCAACAATAAAAAAGTTACGGATTCTTCTGAGATTGATCAAACGAAGCATCCGTATCGGATGGCGAATTGTCTTGGCCAGCATCTTGACCAGAAAACGGCGCTTACTGTTCACCGGCAGGAAAAAGGTGCTGATCCTGCGGAATACCAGAGCCATGCGGTAGGTGCGGGAGTGCTTTTCCCGCTGGTATTCCCGCTCTGCTTCCAGAAGCAGCTGAATATGCCCCTCCTTATTGAGGATGGTCTGACGCAAGTCTTGGGTTTCCAGCAAGTGTTCCCGCTCCGCTTCCAAAAGCAGACGGATACGTTCTTCTTTATCAAGGACGGTCTGATGCAAACTCTGCGTTTCCTGTTGGTGTTCTTGCCAGAGTGTTTGCTGCCCCAGCTGATACTTTTTCTCGGATTCCAACAGCTCCAGTTGATATTTTTGTTCAGATGCCAGTAACTGCAGCTGATGTTTCTGCTTGGATTCCGATAACAGCTCGTCTTTGTCCCGAAGGGTCTGATGTAATGTTTCAATAATAGAGAGATGCTGCTTTTCTGCATCTTTCAATCGGATAATCTCTGATTCAAGGTGTTCCAGTTCGTCCTTTATACGGGCATTTGTTTCCAATTCTGATGCGTTTATGACCTTTAAAGCATCGTTTTCTTTTATTAAAGCACAGTTTTCACTGCACACTAAAGCAGCATTTTCCTCTGCCTCGCGCAATTGCTGCTCCATTAAAGACAATTCTTTTTTGACCTGTTCTCCTTGTTCGTTTTCTTTCTTTAAAATATCAATGAATTTGCAATATTCTAAAATTTCGTTATCAAGTTTTTGTATATGGTTGTTCCTTGCATTTACTTCCTCCTGTAATTGGAGGATACGGGCTATGCGCATGGAATAATCATGTTCCGGGCTGACATATACATGAGAGAGCCTCAGAGGAGTAATTTGGCGGTTTCCGGCAACCGCAATGTAATATTTTGCCTCCTGCAGATATTCTTTAGGACAAAAATAGCCGGATTGCGCGGTTCCCGTATCATCAGTTACAATACATACATTTTCAAAGAACTGGTTATATAATTTTATTTGAGAAAACCTTGTGCTCAAAAATGCTAAAAATTCTTTCTGATAAAATTCCTTTATATGAAACTCGTTGTGATAATTCGGGCGGTCCGAATAGATCTCTTTGTTTGGAGTTGACATTACCAGTATCCCATCTTCTTTCAGTACTCTGGCAATCTCATCCAGAAACTTCCATTGGATGGCTTCCGGAACATGCTCAATGGTTTCAAAGGATATAATTACATCCACACTGTGATCTGCCATAGGCAGCTTTTCAATGGAAGCCTCTATAAACTCAACATTATCAAATTGGGAATAGTTTTGCCTTGCTCGCAGAAGGGCTTCCTTAGATATGTCAATACCTGTTACATGAAAGGAATCCGAAGCCAAAAGCGCCGTGCCGTATCCTTCCCCGCACGCTGCATCAAGGACAGTCTTTCCCTTGGTTAATGGAAGTACGCTGTAATAACGCTGGTAATGTTCCATAGACAATTTGACATCGTCTATTCCCGGAACAAAACGTTCTCCGGTAAAATTATCCGCGGCCTTTTTCTCAATATCTTTTTCCAACGGCTTTTTCGATATCATTCCAAATCTCCAATCCTGTCATGAGTGCGTCAAATAAAACTTATTGTTTTGAATGTCGGGCGTGAAATTGCTATTTAAGTTGTCAGCTCCCACTGATGTTCCATGGTTAAAATTCCCCGTTCAATATATGGTACGGTATCCACCTCTATTGCCATCAAACTATAAATGCTGTCGTAGGTGGTCAGATCAAAATCCTCAATCCATAAATCCAGAACATACTTTCCTTTTAAGAGGCTGTTTACAAAACGGAAAACCGCCATCCCTTGTGAAGGCAATGTGCCGGGAACATCTATATAGCTGCCATAACAATATGTCCCGTCCTCTCTTGTCAGACCGATTACAAAGCGGATGTTTTCAAAACTGCCGACTGCTTTATATTTCAATCTGATTTCATAGGAATCGCCTGTTGACCAGCGGTTTGTCTCGTTACCGTCTTTATCACAGACAGTCACATGCGTGTATGAGAGTGTATATTCTGTCTGCCTTCTGGCGCCGCTTCTGTAGAAAGGGCAGACATCTTTAAGACTTTCATTGATTTCCATTTCTCTTTGCCTGCGTTCCAGCTCCGCCAATTGTTCCATACGCTGAATCTCTTCCTGAGCTTTGGATTCCCGTTCCTTCTGTTCCCCTTCTGCCTTTTCACGCTCCTGACGCAAGCGTTCCTGTTCCGCCTGTATTTGACGATCCAATTCTTCTTTTCGCTGCCGGTTCTCCAGTTCGATTCTGTCCAGCCTGCGTCCTTCCATGGCTGCCAGATATTTCTCCCCGATTAATCTGGGCACCCCTTCTTCCTTAATTAATCCTTCTTCGATCCAAATCAGACGGTCGCATATCTTGTACATCTGATCCATGGAGTGGGAGACAATGACTATGGTGGTTCCGCTTGCTTTAATCTCCTTGAGCTTTTCAAAACATTTTTTCTGAAAGGCTGCATCGCCAACCGCCAGAATCTCATCTATCAGCAATACATCCGCATCCACATTGATAGCCACGGCAAACGCAAGCCGCATATACATGCCTGAGGAGTAAGTTCTCACCGGTTGGTCTATAAACTCCTCCAATTCGGAAAAGCGCACGATATCGTTCAGCCGTTTTTCCACTTCCTTGCGAGTAAGGCCGAAAATGGAGGCATTGGTGTAAATATTTTCTCTTCCGGTCATATCCGGATGGAATCCGGCGCCCAATTCAATCAGGCTGGATATCCGGCCTTTGATGTGCACGGTGCCTTCGGTGGGGTAGAGGATACGGGTCAAAAGTTTCAAGGTAGTGCTTTTTCCGCAGCCGTTTTTTCCGATGATTCCCACTGCCTCTCCCCGGCGAACCTGAAAATTGATGCCTCTAAGTACCATGACATTTTCATGTCTGCCGCGGGTGGGATTGACAAAACGCTCTTTAAAAGAAGACGCTTTATCGCGGTAGGATTTAAACTGCTTTTTTACGTCTTTTACATCTATTACGATTTCTGTTGTATCCATATATCCTTGCCTTTCCTACAGTTCCTCCGCAAAGCCCTGATCCAGCTTCCAAAAGAGCAGAAAACCTACTGCAAATATTGCCAGACTTACCAGCACGGCCTGAAGCAGACTTTCGGAGGAGGGGATGACGCGGTAATAAAGTATGTCATGGTAAACCACGATAACGGGAGTCATAGGGTTTATGAAAAACAATGTTCGAAGCTGTTCGGGAATAAAATCCACATCATACATGATGGGTGTCAGGTAGATCCATGCCATCATCATCACACCTACAATCTGCTCCAGATCCCGAAAATAAACGGTCACTGCGGAGACGATAAAAGCGATGCCCAGAGCCAAAATGTATTCAATTATCATGATTAAGGGCAGAAACAGCAGCGCTAAAGGGTTGAATCCCCATCCGGCGGCAAACACTGCCAAAAACACGATGATAAAGCTGAAAAGCATATTCAAAAAAGCACTTGTGACATAGGAAATGGGAATCACTTCTCTGGGAAAATAAATCTTTTTTACCAGATCTGCCTGAGCGCGGACGCAGGTACTGCCGCCTTGTACGGAAGTGTTGAAGAACACCCAGGGCATCATACCAATGGTCAGATAGAGATAGAACTTGTCTATCTGTACCCGGAAAATGACAGAGAAAACGGCGGAATAGACGATAATCTGACATAAGGGATTAATATAAGTCCAGAGGAAACCGAGAACGGAACCTTTGTAGCGTCCCCGCAGTTCCCTGTGTACTAAGCTGTAGATCATGTCCCTGTAGGCATATATGTTTTTAATCCTCTGTAGCATCAGATACTCCTCACATGTCAAAACGGTAAATAATTGGATATTATCCATGAAAAAATAATGTAAATTCAATGATAATTACAATTGTCCGTCTCTCAACACAACAAAAATGAATTACTATAGGAAAACTACTCCTATATGTATCTCACAAAAGCCCTAACTTGTCAATAACAAATATTTACAAACAATATTCTTTCCATATAATAGCACATCTAGTCTAATATCGCAAATATATTTTGTAAAACGGATAATATCCAATTATCCTTCAACATTGCAAATTGTCATTGACGTGGATAATGAATCAATTTGTTATTGTTACTTAATTATGGATAATCAGGGATTATCCGTTGCTGACAGATAACTGCATATTATCCTATGTTAACGGATAATTGCAGATTATC
>CAJUTJ010000170.1 GCA_910589655.1 uncultured Acetatifactor sp.
ATTTCCAGCTGTGCGGTTGGATAATCCAAAGATTATCCAACCCATCCATACATTCGTAAAACTCGCGCTTACGCGCTCTCACGTCTGCTAATGCAGCCGTGTTTTACTCATTTGGAGGATGGGTTGCTAATCCGATGACGGACTGTCATTGCAATAAATTGCATTCCGGTCTGTCATCGTATTGCAACCGCACAGTTGGAAAAATTTTATGTGAGAATGTAACCGACGGGATATAAAATCCCACTTAAAGGGCGAGAGAGATTATCTCTACCATGGAAGAAAGGAGGCTTCAATGGAGGATCGGGAAATCGTACAGCTGTTTTGGAAGCGTAGTGAGGCGGCAATCAAGGAAACTGAGATAAAGTACGGTGCAAAACTCCATCGCCTGGCGATGAAAATATTAAACAGTCGTTTGGATGCGGAAGAAAGTGTGAATGATACATTCCTTGAAACATGGAATACCATTCCGCCGAAAAAGCCCGATTATTTCTTTGCCTATATCGCGAAAATATGCCGGTATCTTTCGTTCGGGAAACTGGACTGGAAGAATGCGAAAAAAAGAAGCGCCGAGCTGGTTGCACTGACAAGTGAAATGGAGCTGTGTATTCCGGATCCTTCTTCTGAGATAGACGAAGACAGAACCGGCGAGGAGATTGGACAGCTTATAAACAAATTCCTTTCCAGTCTGACAGAGGAAAAGCGGCTGATATTCATGCGGCGCTATTGGTATACCGATTCTGTCCGTAGCATCTCAGAAAGGTACGGTATAGGCGAAAGCAAAGTGAAAACGACTTTGTTCCGTACAAGAAATGATTTGAAGGAATTTTTAAGGAAGGAGGGCGTAACCGTATGAATGGAAAAGATCTGATGGTTGGCATGAGTTTTGTCGATGAGAAGTTTATTCAAGAAGCCGAGACAAAACAGATAAAAAAATCCAGGCCATTCTTCGTAAGCAAATATATCGGTGTCGCTGCCTGCTTTGTGTTATTGATTGGTATGGTAATTGGAAATTCCTCTTTGAAAGAAACTGCGCCGCCAGTCACACTGCCTCCTGGGCCGATTGAGATGGCGCCGGATGAGTCTGACGCTTTTTGGCTGGATATGGATCTGATACACAATAACACCATCGATGGCATTGGCGAGAACGATGTCGGGTATGACCCAGATGTATATGATGTGCGTGGCTGGAATGCGGCAGATATATCTGCGCATTACGGAAAAGATTTGCAGCCGGCATATGTTCCGCCCGGGTTAACAGCCTCATCGTATAATGAACATGCAGAACCAGTTTATACGAAGGATGGAACGGTTGTATCCGACCTGGTAACGTTGGAATTCTATACGGGCTACTATGAGGATGGCTCTCCGGAGCTGTTTAAGGAAACTGGCTATGTAAAAGGAATTTCCATACAAGCAGTCAAAGTAGGAGAACTTGCGACATGTTTGTATCTGGAACCAGAAGCAAACCGACAGACGACGGATATCAGCGGAACAGATGTAACATTCGGAGTCCAGCACATATCAGAAGATGCTCCGGATCTTTATACTGCCGAGTTCCAGTCGGATGGAATTCGGTATAAGGTTGTGAGTTGGCAGATGCAGCAGGAAGAGATAATAAAGGTTGTAGCTTCTATCATCAGGGGCGACGCCAATATATCCATAATCAATTAAATGAAACGGAGGAGTCCAACATGAAAAGATTGTTAATTTGTGGTTTGGCCGCAGTCATGATTTTATCTTTTGCCGCCTGCGGAAATAACTCCGGCGATAAGAATGACGATCAGAGCGGAAAACAGACCCAGACCGGGTTGAAGCAGGGAGCACAGGAGCTTGTTCCGGAGTGGGTGGACGGTGAAACATACACACCGCCCATCAGCGAACCCGTTGATGACGGCGAGGATGAACAGAAGAATTCAGATTCCGGCAACCAAAAAGAAGAGCCGAATCAGTACAATATCGGATTCAACTAATCAGAAAAGCAAGTTCCAGCAGATTTTTTGACGAATTTGCGTTTCATCGGCTATCAGACTCTGGACTTTGTGCAACAAATGTGGCTCAGCATAATACAGATGATACGTGGAAATGTGAGTGTGAAGGAACTCAGCGGTTCCGTAGGTATTATGTCCATCATGACGGAGGTGGGAACATCTTCTCAATCCGCATCCGGCGCTGCACGGGACATTGCTTTAAATGCAAAAAAGAGTCCTTTGTTGTAATCGGAAAGGAGGGGGCAACAACAGACGGCGCTGGCTTTATTCAAAAGCTATGGGACGATGCCAATTCCCATTTTGGAGAAGTTTCGCATCTGGTAAAGAAAGACGAAAACGGGAACATCATCGGAATATGGGGTGTAATGTCTGATTTCTCCCGGTCCTTCCAGCCTTGGGAAGACTTCAATCAAGGGTTTTATCTTGCAGGGGTGGAATGCAACGATGGGGCAGAAGCTCCCGGTGGCTGGACAAAATGGGTGATTCCCGCCTATGAGTATATCTACGTGGAACGTGAAAATGACGGCGTTTTTCCGGAAGTAATACAATATCTGCAGGAGCATGACATTGCATTAGTAGGAGCTGTCCATGATTTTACGTGCCCTCAGACCGGGAAAGGATATATGTTTTTCCCGATAAAGAAGTTGTAAAAAAAGAGAATTTGCGGAGGAAAATAGAATGAAATCTATCTGTGGAATTGATTGTACAAACTGTGAATTAGGTGGCACTTGTAATGGGTGTGCGGGAACGGGAGGACGGCCCTTTGGAGCAGAATGTCTTGTTGCACAATGCTGTAAAAAAGGCAAGACAGCGTTAAGCGAATTAAAAGAAAAGCTGATTGCGGAGTTCAATGCGTTGCACATTCCAGATATGGAAAAAGTAACAGAGCTGAATGCACTGAAAGGCTCCTTTGCCAATATTGAATATGCCCTTCCCAACGGACAGATCGTAAAGTTTTGGGATGATAACAAAATTTATCTAGGGAATCAGCTACATAAAAAGAACAGTGACAGGTGCTACGGAATCATTGCTGATGAGAAATATCTCATGGTGTCTGAGTACAGCGGCTATGGAGCTGATGCGGAAATAGTCGTATTCAAACAGTGGAATGATGCAGAGAACAAATAGATAGTTTCGAGGAAAAAGTATGATAGGCATATATTTAAGTGGAACAGGAAATACCAAACACTGTATCGAGAAATTGATGGAGTTATTAAATCAATCGGCACAGGTCATCCCGATTGAAGGAAAAGAAACAGCAAATTTATTGGCACAACATGACTTTGTTGTTTTGGCATATCCTATACAATTTTCAAATGCCCCTGTCATGGTAAGGGATTTTATAAAAGACCATTCAGATCTTTGGGAAGGAAAGATGGTGCTTTGCCTTGCTACAATGGGGTTGTTTAGCGGAGATGGGGCGGGCTGTTCCGCACGATTATTGAAAAAGTATGGTGCAAAAGTCGTTGGCGGTTTACACATTCATATGCCCGATTCCGTTTGTGATGTGAAGCTGTTAAAGAAATCCCTTGAAAAAAATCGGGAGATAATTAAGGCGGCAGACAGAAAAATTGAAGATAGTGTGCGTAAAATGAAGCAAGGAAAATACCCAAAAGACGGATTGTATTTTTATGATAGAATAGCGGGATTGCTCTGTCAACGATTATGGTGTTATGGAAAAACAAAGGACTATTCTGATAAGCTGAAAATCAGCAAAGCTTGTACGGGGTGTGGACTCTGTGTCAGTCTATGTCCTATGGAAAACCTCGTCATAAAAAACGGTAAGGCGACTGCAGGAAGTCGTTGTACTATGTGCTACCGATGTATCAGTTCCTGTCCCCATCAAGCAATAACGTTATTGGGAGATACAGTTGTTGAACAATGCCGTTATGAAAGATACGTGGAAAGGTAGACAGCTCCTATTCTTATAAAAATCGGAATTTAAAGGAGAAAATCATGAATATAGAACAATTTTGGAAAGCCGTTCTTGCCCAAGATGAAAGAGAAATTAGAAAATACTTTCATGCAGAAGCCTATGTAAATTGGCATTGCACCAACGAGCATTTTACGGTGGATGAATA
>CAJUTJ010000171.1 GCA_910589655.1 uncultured Acetatifactor sp.
ATTGTGTGCATAAAAAGGACTTGTTTCAGGAAATTTTTGAGAAGATGACGCAGGCAGACGGGATTATTCTCGGATCGCCAGTTTATACGGCAAACATTTCTGCGAATATGCAGGCATTTTTAGAACGGGCATCAGTAGTAACTGATATGAACCGGAGTGAAAATCTGTTTCGGCACAAAGTCGGTGCGGCTGTCACGGCGGCACGCAGAGGAGGCGCACTTACTACACTTGATGCAATGTACCATTTCTTTATGCTGCAAAATATGTTTGTGGTTGGTTCTTCTTATTGGGCGTTTGGCTATGGGCAGATGCCGGGAGATGTGCAGAAGGACGGAGAAGGTCTTGACACAATGAAAAATCTTGGTCGGAATATGGCATATTTGTTGAAAGCACTGGAAGAAAGGCGGAATGGGTAATGAGAAGAATTGTTAGTCTATTACATTCGTTTGTTATAATTTTTGCTTTAATAGCTTGCAGTCAGTCGGCTGCTTCTGAAAAACAGGGGGTAACACAACCTGCCGTACAGAAAACAGAGGAAGCGCCTGAAACATCTCAGAATGTGACTGAGGCAGAAAAAGAGAAAACGGAGGAACAGACGAATGTGGAAATGGAATTGCCGGAATCCATTTCCGCAGAACAGCAGGAGGCAGATGTGAGTACAAAAACATTAGTTGTATATTTTTCCTGTACAGGAACTACGGAACTTGTGGCGGAGTATGTGACGGAGATTTTAGGAGCTGATAGTTACGAGATTGTACCTGAAAACCCATATACGGAGATAGATTTGGCATATTATACGAATGGCAGGGCGGATCAGGAACAAAATGACCCGGATGTGCGTCCGGGAATTTCTGGAGGCGTGGAGAATATGGACGAATATGATACCATAATCCTCGGTTATCCGATTTGGCACGGGCAAGCCCCTCGTATTATAAGTACATTTTTGGAGGGTTACGATTTTTCCGGGAAGACAATAATTCCGTTCTGTACTTCTCACAGCAGTGGGATGGGCTCCAGTGCAGATGATCTTCATACCCTCTGTTCGGAGGCTACAGAATGGTTAGAAGGAAGGCGGTTTGCAGCAGGAGTTTCAAAAGAAAGTGTTAGGAACTGGATTGAGGAAATTGGGATTGATTAAAACAAGATGGATACAGTGTCCTGTTTGAAACAATAAGACACGCAATAAAATCAGAGCAGATACGGAAATAAAAAATTATCCTCTTTACTGTCCGAAAGGTAAGCGGGAGAGTTTAATTGAAGTTAAGAATTTTAAAGTAACTGTCATCAAAGAGCCGGACGCATAGACGCAGAGCCGATGAACTTGTGAAAAGTCACAGGTCATCGGCTTTTTTTAAAGTTTTCAAAGTGTGTATAGATTTTACTTCCGAAGTATGCCAAGCATATAGCCGAGTTTGTAGGGCTTTCGGAGAAAAATATCTCCGTCCGGCTGACCCGTATCCGTCAGAAAATGAAAAGCTATTTAGCTGAAAGAGAGGTATACCCACAAGAAAGTGAAGACGGCGGGGGCGGTACAATAGTAGGCGGCGACCAAATTATTTTACAGACAGCCCCCGTTCTTTTTGCTGAACAAAATGTCATTGACGCAATCAAGCGGGATATGGCAGGTCAAGACATAAGGAATTGGGCAGAAGTAGAAAATGCAACCCTTGACCTCAAATGTGTAGTCCCTATTTATTCAACGGCTAATGTGACAAAAGATAGCCATACAATTCTGGAAACTTTAGCATTTGATAATAAATATTTAATACCTGTAATGTCCAATGATGAATGTATCGGTACTGTCACAGTAGTACAACAGGGAAATAAATGGGTTATTTTTGTCTATCAATGCGGCTTTAATTTCAAAACCGAAGTAGATAAAAATAAAGATACAGCAACCTGCGTTGTAGAGGTTATTCAACTAAATGGACGTGGATTTCTGATTTCAACCGATACAGAAGAATTTGTGTCTATTCCGGGTTTTGGGATTTCTGATAATATGAGTGGAGAAGAATTGTTAAATAGGATTTTGGATAATACAAGAACCTCAAACGACACAGACGGATAAGTATAGCAGCACAAAAAAGGGCAGCCTAGAAAATCGACTGTCCTTTTTCTATGCCGGCGAGCAGAAAGCAGCGAACACCCGTGACGAAACCAAGAGAGAAAACCCGCGAGGAACTGACAGCCGAGATTGAGGACGGGAAGAAGAAAATCCGGCAGTTTGGGAACCGGGGAAAAGATGTTGCGGCAAAAGTTATCCAAAGAGGAACGCCGAACGCGCAGCCACCGCCTTATCGTCTGGGGCGCGGTCTTTGAAAGCATTGTGCCGGAAGCAAAAAACATGACCGACGAGGAAGCCGCCGTACTTCTCCGGCTTGCTTTGACGAGTGAACCAGCGCGGGAGTTTTTTACGAAAACGAGCCGGGAACGCCACAAGCTGAAAATCCCTTTGGAACAAAGGGCGCATTTATACACCCTTGCGGGCGTGTGCGCTCTGCCGAGGGCTTTATCTTTGTACAGGGTACTTTCCCCGCGCTCCGATATTGGCGGCTTTGCCGCAGACAGGGGAAGCTACACTTCCCCTGCGACGCTTGCTAAATAGTTGCGCATTATCTTCTTAACGATTGAAATTTAAGTTAAGGAGATTTTTTATGTTTAATATTAAAAAACAATTATCAAGATTATACACTTCAAGTGTACTGGGTAATCTTTTGCTGACAGGTGCTTGGGTTGCAATTCTTGCCGCAAGAGGCTACAGCCTTGTTGAAATAGGCGTTGCCGAGCTTCATTGGTGCTGACGCGATTTATTGCGGAACATTCGTCGCTTTATTGGATAATGGCTCTCGGTGGTTTTATTGCATCTGTCGGTGATGACGCATTGCAGGTACGTACAAACGCTATTTTGCAGGATATGTTCCCATCAGAACAGCGTGCTACGCTCACCTCGCTGGAATCGTTCAGCTTTTCAGTTATCATGATAGTGCTATCGCCTCTTGCGGGATTTGTTTTCACATACTGGTAATGCTGGGACAGGCTGTTAAAAGAGCGTTTACATATCTTGCGGCAGGAACAGCGGGAGCAACAGTCCCACAGAAAGCAGGATATGGAACGATAACAGACAGGGGGGCGGGATAGTCAGGGCATATTGCCGCCGCCCTGTTTTAAGTTTTGAATTAACTCTATAAATATAAAATTATTTACTGAATCTAATAACAAGAGTTTCCTGCAATGGATACTGAAAAATTTCCTTTCCCCACGGCATTTCTACACTCAACATTCCATCTGCTATATCAGTAAACAAAAATATACCAACATCTGTTTTTTCTTCTTTCCAATCATCAGAGGGATAAACGAGAATTGTGTGCCTATCCAGATTCAAGGTTTCAAGATTAAGCAGATTTAATTCTCCAAATGTGTAATACATATCCCCGCTTTCATCAGTTTCCGCATCTTCTATATACCATGAACCTATACGAAAAGTCTGAATCAAAATTTTTTCGTTATCTGCAAAACCGTAGTTGGCATCTTCTCCA
>CAJUTJ010000172.1 GCA_910589655.1 uncultured Acetatifactor sp.
CGATCTCAGATAGGTACGTTCCTCATTTGATATTGTAATGCTATAAGGTAATGCTGGCATAATTGACCTCCAAAAATATATTGAGCAAGTCTATTATACCAGATGTTAAAAATATCAACAACTTAATTTATGCCATACTAGCTTCCCGAAATAAGTCCATTCCTTACCTAAGCTTCCCGAAATAAGTCCATTCCTTACCTAAGCTTCCCGCAATAAGTCCATTCCCTGCCTAAGCTTCCCGCAATAAGTCCATTCCCCGCCTAAGCATTCCGTAATAAATCCATTACTCGCCTAAATATGCCTTAATTACCTCCGGATCATTGAGCACTTCATTTGTATCGCCCTGACAGAGAACACGTCCAAAGTTCAGCACGGTAAGTTCCTCACAGATACCGCTGACAAGCTTCATATCGTGCTCGATCAAAATGATGGTCATATCAAAATGCTTCCGGACAAATTTAATGGTTTCCATCAACTCTAAGGTCTCATTGGGATTCATACCCGCCGCCGGTTCATCCAGCAAAAGCAGCTTTGGCTTTGTTGCCAGAGCCCTTGCAATCTCTAATTTGCGCTGTTTTCCATAGGGCAGATTGGCGGCAAGGACTTCTGCTTCTTTATCCAGATCAAATACTTTTAGCAGTTCCAATGCTTGTTCCTGAATCTGCCTTTCAACCGCGTAGTATCTGGGCAGCCGCAAAATTCCTTCCAGAGTGCTGTAATGCAGCTGGTTATGCAGTCCGACCTTAACATTCTCTGCCACGGTCAATTCCTTAAAGAGACGGATATTCTGAAAAGTTCTTGCAATTCCCGCATGATTGATATCAATTGTCTTTTTTCCCGTAATATCCTGACCGTCAAGGGTAATAATTCCTTCATTTGGCTTATAGACTCCGGTCAACAAATTGAATACGGTTGTCTTTCCCGCACCGTTGGGACCGATGAGGCCGTACAAACACCCTTTTTTTACTTCCATATTAAAATCGTCCACCGCATGGAGACCGCCAAAGGATATGCCCAAATTTTGTATCTTTAACATTGTCATCCCTATTCAGCCTCCTTCGTCCGGATTTTCTTTGCCTTCAGCTTATATACCACTTTTTCTCTCCATTGGATACATGCGGGCGCCCAGTTAAACAGCATCATTACAATCAAAACAATAGCATAAATCAACATACGATAATCATTCAGACTCCTCAAAAGCTCAGGAAGCAAGGTAAGAATAACCGATGCAATAATAGACCCCCTGATATTGCCGATACCCCCTAACACTACGAATACAAGAATCATAATGGACATATTGTATCCGAAGTTTTTAGGTGTTGCACTCAAAGTAGATAAATTGTGGGCATAGAGAACTCCGGCTACACCGGCAAAAGCTGCCGAAACGGAAAATGCCATCAATTTATATTTTGTAATGTTGATTCCTACGGATTCCGCCGCAATCGTATTATCGCGGATTGCCATAATAGCACGCCCGTCTCTGGAATGAATCAAATTCAAAATCACAAGCAATGTGATTAAAAGCAGGATAATTCCAACCGTAAAACTGGAATCATTCGGCGTTCCCGTAATTCCCTGCGCCCCTTGGATAATCACTCTTCCATTTTCCGACAAGTTTAATTCCAGAGTGCTTTTCGTGGAAAAATGCATTCCGTTTTCGTCAATTCCGATATAGAGCATGTTGATCACATTCTTGGCAATTTCACCAAAGGCGAGAGTTACTATGGCGAGATAATCTCCCTTTAACCGGAGTACCGGAATACCGATCAGCAGCCCGAACAATCCCGCACACAGCGCCCCTATCAGAATGGCAGCGGTAAACCGTATTCCGGCAACAGGAATGGCATCCTGCATACATTTTGAGAAAAAGGCACTGCTGAATGCACCGATACACATGAATCCGGCATGTCCCAGACTCAATTCCCCCAAAATACCTACCGTCAGATTCAAGGATACCGCAAGGATCGCGTAGGTACATAGAGGTACCAGCAACCCCTTAATCAAGCTGGACACGGCCCCTGCCGACAGCAGCACCTGCATAATAATATATACGCCAACAACCAGACCCAATGTAATGATCTTGCTTTTTAATGTCTTATTTGATTTTATGTTCATTAGGAATGTGTTCATAATTAACCTCCATGATACCGTCCTACGGAACTTTTAAACTTTTTCCTGAATATTTTTTCCAAACAGCCCCGTGGGCTTTATCAGCAAAATGACAATCAATATAGCAAATACAATGGCATCTGCCATTTGTGAGGAAATATATGCTTTTGCAAAAATCTCAATAATTCCCAGCAATATACCGCCGATAAATGCTCCCGGAATAGAACCTATGCCTCCAAATACCGCTGCTACAAATGCCTTGATACCCGGCATAGATCCGGTATAGGGATCCAGAGAAGGGTACGCGGAGCAAAGCAGTACACCGGCAATAGCCGCTAAAGCAGAGCCGATTGCAAAGGTCAAAGCAATGGTTCCGTTCACATTAATGCCCATGAGCTGTGCCGCACCTTTGTCTTCGGAAACAGCTAACATTGCCTGTCCCGCTCTCGTCTTTTTGATAAAAAACATCAAACCTGCCATAATAATGATACAGGAAATAATGGTAACTATTGTTTCTCCCGTAACGGTAATCTGCTCATCGGCAAGCTTTATGGCATTCATGGAAACAACGGAAGAAAATGCTTTGGTATTTGTCCCAAAAATCAAAAGGGCTACATTTTGCAGCAGATAGCTGACACCGATTGCCGTAATCAAAACAGCCAGCGGAGAGGATGCCTTCCGAAGAGGCTTATAAGCTACTTTCTCAATGCAGACACCAAGCAGCGTACAAATTACCACAGCCGCAACCACCCCTGCCACTGGCGGCAGCCCCATAGTATTGCAAATGGTATAGGTGGAAAATGCGCCGATCATAATGACATCTCCATGGGCAAAATTCAGCATCTTAGCAATGCCGTAGACCATGGTATAACCCAATGCGATTAACGCGTACACGCTTCCTAAACTTAGACCGCTGATCAAATACTGTACAAAACTCATGTAAGAACCTCCATTTACCGGTGTAAAACAAAATACTTTTTAACGCCCATTTTATAAAGTATATCAGAAACAACTTTAAGAATCCATCTTTTCTTTACATTCTTTCTTCTATCTTTTTCCGTTACCGACCGCCTTCCGGTTCCTGAAATATGCGCTGAAAAGGGCAAAAACAGCGGTTTCGCATATGGCCGTCACCTTGCTGCGAACTCCATGACCTGTCACACAAGAGATATTTGACAGTATTCCGGCAACAGACCTTTATAAAAAACAGATTCCTAATTTCATTTCTTAATATAGTAGATTTAATATAGCAGTGTACTGTCTTGTTCATATTTAGATTAACCATAATATCTACAATACACAAAAACTAACAGATAAACAAAGAATGTGTTTGGCTAAATATAATACGGTCAATGCAGTAGATTTAATGTATTATATAAATAATGCTTTCCATTAATCAGTCCTTTTCTTTGAGATGTGCATCGTCACGTAATTCTCCGGTTGAAACACGCTTTGGTAAAACAAATATTAACTGACACCTTGGCTTGTCTGATTTTTCATCTGCTTCAATTTCGTCAATCGACGCAGCCGCCGCCGTGCTTCATTCCTCCGCCTTGCTTCATTCCTCCGCCTTGCATATGAAATAACCATTCTGCGCCAATGTATCAGAAATTAAGTTTTGATAAAAAAAGAGCTGCCCACCAAAATGAGCAGCCCCCATTGGCTCTGTCAGATTACATCTCATTATAAACGCCGTCTTTAATAACAACAACGCTGGGCGCTTTATCAGGCTCGCCGTCTGCGGACCATGTGATACCGGAACCTGTCAAACCGTCAAAAGTAAGTTCAACCATAGCGCTCTTAAGTCCCTCACAGATTGCAGACACATCATCAGACGGTTTCACACCGCTCTTTTCAATGATGGCTTTAATAATGTAAACTCCGTCATATGCATCGGCAGCAAACTGATTCGGAGTTCCGCCGAATTTTTCTTCATAAGCGGTTACGAAATTAACAATATTTTCCTCTGTGGATGTGGAAGCAAACGGAGTAAGGAACATAACACCTTCTGCGAGAGAAGCGTCAAAATTTTCCACACCGCTCAAAATACCGTCCATACCGTCCACACCGAAGAATTGAGGGGTAAAGCCCATGCTGTTTGCCTGTGTTAAAATCAAAGCCGCTTCATTATAATAAATAGGCAGGAAAACCATATCCGCACCGGAATCCTTTGCCTTCTGCAGCTGTACGGAGAAGTCTGTGTTGCTCTCACTGGTGAACGCTTCAGCAGACACAATCTCAAAAGAATAATTCCCCGCTTCTTTGGTAAAGCTTTCATAGATACCGGAAGAATAAGGATCCGAGCTGTCATAGATAATTGCTATCTTGGATGCCAGATTATTATCTCCGATGTACTGAGCTGAAACCGTTCCCTGCGCAGGATCGGAAAAGCAGACACGGAAAGCATTATCGTGCTGGGTACATTCAACGGCTGTTCCGGATGGAGTCAGCTGGAAAATATTGTCTTCCTTTGTCTTTCCGCCTACTGCGATACAAGGCTTTGAAGTAACACTGCCCAAAACAATCTGTACACCCCAATCCTTAATGGTATTGTAAGCGTTGATAGCCTTCTCCGGATCATGCTCGTCATCCTGATAATTCAACTCCAGCATATATCCGTTTACGCCGCCGTTTGCGTTAATCTCATCCACTGCCAGCTGTGCCGCATTTCTTACTGCCTGACCGTATGCCGCCGCATCTCCGGTTAAAGGTCCTGTACCGCCGATTTTAAAGGTATTTCCTGCATTTGTGTTGCTGTTGCCATCGGATCCGCAGCCTGCCATAGCAAGCACCATAGCAGATACAAGGGCTGCACTGACTAATTTTTTGAATTTCCTCATAACTTCTCCTCCTTCTACATACATGTATACAATTATGTATCTATACATTTTTTTATATTACAATGTTCCCATTTTTTTGTCAATAATAAAAATGTATATTCTTTCTCATTTTACAAATATTAATACTGCCGGCTCTGCAGAAAAGGATTCATAGAGCCGCGCAGAAATGAGGGCTGATATGGGAAATAAATATGTTGATGCTACTGCTCTTACCATTGCGATCATCGGTGCCATCAACTGGGGCCTGATTGGTCTGTTCCGTTTTGATCTGGTAGCTTTTATTTTTGGGGATATGTCATGGATTTCCAGAATTGTCTACACGATTGTAGGTACCTGCGGACTTTATCTGATCAGTTTCTTTATGAAACTATCCAGTAAAGACAGAGCGGAGGCCTGACATCCGGAGAAACGGTAAGGCAGAAAAAACTGAAACTGAAAACGGTGAACAAACGGAAAAGGAAGCCGAAACATTTTGAGACGGCTTCCTTTTTTGAGCGCCCTCCAAAGGGGAATCATAGGGATTACTTTTGCTTCAAGCTTTCAGTCTCAACCTGTCTGCCGTCCCGCCAAATGCGCTCCAAATCATACAGCAGCCTGTTTTCTTTGTCAAAGATATGCACGATCAAGTCACCGAAATCCATCAAAATCCAGTTTGCGGTGTCATAGCCCTCCTTCTGTCGGCATAAATATCCTGCTCTGCCCAGTATTTCCTCTACATTATCGCACAGAGCCTGAATCTGGCTTCGGTTGCTTCCTCCCGCAATCAGGAAGTAGTCCGCGATTACGGATACCTCGCTGATATCAATGACACGGATATCTTCTGCTTTTTTATCTTCTAACGCTTCGATGGCAAGCCTTGCCATTTCCATTGATTTCTGTTCCATATATCCTCTCATTCCGCCGTAGAAACGGCATTTCTGAATCTCTTATTTTAAATCGTCTTTATTTTGCCGGCTCTTTTTCGGCAGCGCAAAAGAAGGTATCTTCCCCAAGTGGAATGCCCTCTATGATAAGCTATGCCTAAGAACTGCATTATGCCTGTGATTTGCCTTCTTCCCGGTAAAATTCCCAAGTTCTTCTGGTCATAGGATCCACGTCATGGTTGCTTTTATCCAGATATTCCAGCGTATCCTCCAAAATCTTTAAAAGAGCCTTGTCCAAATCCGTAAATGCCAGTCTGCGGATCTCCTCCAAATTAGGCGCATGGTTCCTGCCCGGTTCAATATAATCCGCAATAAACACAATCTTCTCCAAAAGACTCATACCCGGCCTTCCCGTGGTGTGATTATGAATAGCCTGCAAGATATCCGGATCCTCCACCCCGTATTGTTCCCTTGCCAGATATGCCCCGACTTTTGCATGAAGCAGAAGGGGATTTGATTCTTCCGTCTTTGAAAAAGGCAGCCGGTTCTTTCGACAAATGGACAGGAGCTCCTCACCCGAGAAGCATTTTGCACAATCATGCAGTAACCCTGCCGTCTCGGCGCTTTTCACGGAGGCTCCGTAACGCATGGCAAGAGCCGCCGACGTGAATTCTACTCCCAGTGTGTGCTCAAAGCGCTTTCCATCCTGCACTTTTTCGATTTCTTTTCTAAGCTTTCTTAAAGTATCCGCCGCTGCTTTCATTTTAACGATAAAGCCCCTTTTCTTCTATATAAGATAACACATTGCCGGGAACCATATAGCGCACGCTCTTTCCAAGTCTGAGCCGTTCCCTGATTTCCGTGGAAGAGATCGAAAGTCTTGCAAAAGAAAACAATAAGATTTCGCCGCCAAAACGCTGTTCCAGCTCTTTTTTCTTCTTCGTCATCTCTTCCGCAGAGACCTCGTCTCTCACGGCGGCTATGATCTTGCAGCACCCGAGAATCCGTTCCGGGCACTTCCAGTTTTCCAAAGTAAACAGGCAGTCCGCTCCCACGATAAAATAAAACTCGTCCAAGGGATATGTCTGAACCAGTTCTTCCATAGTCTCATAACTATAGGTATAGCCGCCCCTCCTGATCTCCAAATCAAGACATTTAAAATGATCATTCTCCTCTGCGGCCAATTCCGTCATCCGCAGCCGGTCTGCGGCCGAAGCGACTTCTTGTTCCGATTTCATATAAGAAACCGCATTGGGAATCAGCCATATTTCATTCAGGCCCATTTCGCTTCGCACCCATTCCGCCAGCAGCAAATGTCCCATATGAATGGGATTAAAAGTGCCGCCCATAATACCGATACGTCTCATCCGGATCTATCCCTCTGATTCTCTGTTCCAAGTCTCTGTATGCTGCTTCGAATCCCTGTATGCTGCTTTGAGTCCCTGTATATTATTTCGAGTCTCTGTATGCTGCTTCGAGTCCCTGTATATTACTTCGAGTCTCTGTATGCTGCTTCGAGTCCCTGCTCTTTGTTGCGATTCTCCATACAGCATTTATATTTCCCGTTCTAAAGTTCCTATTTTTGATTTGCCGCCTTGGGCAGAACAATTTTAGGCTTGTCTTTGTCCGGTTTATATAGAACAATCTTCTTGCCAATCACCTGTACCAGCTGGGAATGGGTTCTCTCGGAAAGAACCTCCCCTATCTCCAAAGGATCATCGGCACAATTTTTCAAGACCGCAATTTTAATCAGTTCATTGTTGTTAAAAGCTTCGTTGATTGCCTCTGTAAATTCAGGCGTCAGGCTTGATTTCCCCACCTGAAAAATAGGATTCAATTTGCTTGCAAGGCTTTTTAAATAAGCTCTCTGTTTACTGGTCATTATTTCCGCTCCTCGTTTTTTCATACTTCCGGACATGCCGGCGCAATCGGCACAAACCGATCTGACGGAACTGAAAGTTCCGCCGCTTAACAACACAACTCGTACGTTTTCAGAGAGCCTACCCTATTTATAATAATCAAAGGACAGTCCGTACATGCGAACCGTATCGCCCTCTTGGATGCCAAGCTCCTCCAGCTGCTCCAAAATGCCGTTATCTTTCAAGAATTTCTGGAAGAAAAGGAACCCCTTTTCGCTTTCTAAATTTGTATAACCCAGCATTTTTTCGATTCTGGGTCCTTCTACCACATATTCATTCTCTTCCTCATCATACTTTACGGTAAAAGGTTCATTGGAATAATCGCCCGACTGCATCTCCGGAAAATATTCCTGTTCAAATACGGTAGGTTCCTCACCGATATTCTGCAGCATCTCATAGACATGGTATAACAGCTCTTTCACGCCCTCTCCGCTGACCGCGGATATCGGATACACCCTGATACCTTTCGGCTCAAATTCAGCCTTAATGGCATCTACGGGACTGCTGTCCGGATCATATATGGCATCAATTTTATTCGCCGCTATCACCTGCGGACGCTTTGCAATCTCGGAATTATAGGCATCCAGCTCCTTATTGATGGCATAAATGTCCTCTATAGGATCCCTGCCCTCCGTTCCTGCCGCATCCACGATATGGATGATGACCTTGGTGCGCTCGATATGACGCAGGAACTCATGTCCCAGACCCACTCCCTCGGAAGCGCCCTCGATCAAGCCGGGAATATCCGCAATGACAAAGCCGCCCGTGCCTTCCAAATCCACCACGCCCAAATTGGGATTTAAAGTGGTGAAATGGTAATTGGCTATTTTAGGCCGTGCATTGGTCACTCTGGAGAGCAAAGTAGACTTACCGACATTGGGAAATCCCACCAGCCCCACATCTGCAATCACTTTCAGTTCCAGCAGCAGATCCAGCTCCTGAGCCGGCTGGCCGGGCTGGGCATATTTGGGAGCCTGCATGGTACTTGTGGCATAATGCTGGTTGCCGTTACCGCCCCGCCCGCCTTTTAACAAAGTGAGACTGCGATTGTCCCCCGACATGTCCGCAATAATTTTTCCGCTTTCCGCCTCTTTGATCACAGTGCCCGGAGGAACTTTTATGACAATGTCCCGGCCGTCTTTGCCCCGGCAGTTTTTCTTGTCGCCGGGTTCTCCGTCCCCTGCTTTGTACTTACGTATATTTCTGAAGTCGATAAGCGTGTTTAATCCCTCATCCACCACAAATATTACGTCGCCTCCCGTACCGCCGTCGCCTCCGTCGGGGCCGCCGTTGGGAACGTATTTCTCCCGGCGGAAAGACACATGGCCGTCACCGCCTTTTCCGCTTCTGACATATATTTTGGCTCTGTCTGCAAACATGGCGCCTCCTCCATCCATACTAAATAAAGTGCTCATTCACATTGCCGCTTCCGCGGCGTCATACTATAGCACATACTGTTCTTACATAGGAAAATGGGACTTCAAACAACATTGGTTTGAAGTCCCGCCTAATTCGTACTTATTTCTCTACAGGATACACGGAAGCCTGCTTCTTATCCCTGCCTTTTCTTTCAAAACGAAGAACACCGTCCACTAATGCAAACAAGGTATCGTCACCGCCGATACCGACATTAACACCGGGATGAATCTTGGTTCCACGCTGTCTATACAGGATATTTCCTGCCTTTACGAATTGTCCGTCAGCTCTCTTCGCACCTAATCTCTTGGACTCGGAATCTCTGCCGTTCTTGGTAGAGCCCACACCCTTTTTATGAGCGAAAAATTGAAGGTTCATATTTAACATGGTTTACACCTCCTCGATTTTTACTTGCAAATACTTTCGTCCGTATTCCCTGCTGATGTTTTCCAGAGAAAACGTCATGGAATCCATAAGGAAATTGGACTTTTCCTGCAAAGTACTCTCAAAATCACATTTCAGAAATCCCGTTTTCTCGTCTTTGCTGATATTCAGCTTTTCACCTGCCAATTCCTCCAAAGAATTGACGGTTCCGATTGTCAGCGCCGACACTGCCGCACAAATCACATCCGGCCTGCCGGGTTTTGCATACTCTGCATGTCCCATACAGAGAAATCCCCTGTATGCACGATCCTTGGTTCTGCGAATCACTACGGTTATCATAACTGATTATGCGTTGATCTTATCAATCTTAACCTGAGTGTATGCTTGTCTGTGACCGTTTTTCTTATGGTAACCGGTTTTTCTCTTGTACTTGTATACAATAATCTTTTTTCCTCTTCCCTGTTCCATAACGGTAGCAGTCACACTTGCGTTTGCAACGTCTTCCCCTACTTTCAGAGAACCGTCACTTACTGCGACTACTTGGTCAAAAGTAACAGTATTTCCGGCCTCTACATCCAGTTTCTCAACCTTGATCACATCACCTTCAGAAACCTTATACTGTTTTCCACCTGTTGCAATAATTGCGTACATATTAAGGCACCTCCTATTCATGAACTACGGTTAAACTTTCGTTCATTTACTCGCTAACTTTGGTGGTGTGCGCAGCTGTCCGCGGACACACTTTTACCTAGTTATGCGGCATACCGTAGTATAATAGCATGAGGTGCCTTATTTTGTCAATACATGTTTTAGATTTTATTTGTTATCCGTTATCTCTCACTTTTTCGAAGTCTTCAACGTACTGGGTAATCAGCTTAACCGTCCCGTCCACTCCCAAGACGCTGCTGTTGATACATAAGTCATAACTGTCCGCACGTCCCCACTTTTTGGACGAGTAATAATTATAGTAGCTCTGGCGCTGCTTATCCTTCTTGATAATCATATCCTTTGCCTTGGCTTCACTGAGCTCGTATTTCTTCATAATGCGTTTCACTTTGCAGGATTCATTGGCATAGATAAAAAGATGAATCACATTTTTGTAGTCCGCCAGTGCATAATCCGCACAGCGCCCTACAATAACACAGGGGCCTTCCTCCGCAATTTTTTTAATGGTATCAAACTGAGCCAGAAATACCTTATGGCTGATGGGCATATCCACAAAAGATGAAGCATTGTATCCGAACGAATAGGTGTCCATAACCAGATTATACAAGAAAGAGTTGGTGGGTCTTTCATCGTGGTTCTGAATCATTTCTTCACAGAAACCGCTCTCCTGCGCCGCTCTGGTAAGCAATTCTTTATCGTAACATTTAATTCCGAAATACTCGGCCAGCTTCTCTCCTATTTCACGTCCTGCGGAACCAAATTGTCTGCCGATTGTAATAACAGTATTCATATAACACACCCCTTTTCTATTGTTTTTCTGATTATATTATACTCCATTTTAAGTATTCAGGCAACCGTGCATCCATTAAAATTTTCTCAATGCTTTTTTATGGTTATTGTACACTCGCTGCCACCGTCAGGTGTGTTCACGCTGTTTTGCGGTTTCCATGCATGTGTCCTCCTGATTTAGGCCGCAGCGAAGCCGTGACATGGAGGTTTGAGGGGTTGAAAATACCACTGTTCTTAATCGAACAAACCGCAGCAACGGCACTCATAAAATGCTCAGCAGTCGGCTGAAATATTCCGGCAGAGGAGCCTCTACTTCCACATATTCACCCGTGGAGGGGTGGATAAAGCCCAGTACCTTTGCGTGAAGAGTCTGGCCTTGCAGATGAAAAGGGCATTTTCTGTTGGAATACACTTCATCTCCCAAAAGGGGATGGCCGATGCTTGCCATATGTACCCTGATTTGATGCGTTCTTCCCGTCTCCAGCCTGCATTCTATATAGGTGTACTTTTCAAACCGTTTCAGCACACGATAATGAGTCACGGCGCGCCTGCCCCGTTCATTTACCGCCATTTTCTTCCGCTCCGCAGGATGGCGCCCAATGGGTTTGTCAATTGTACCCTCGTCCTCTTTCAGGCAGCCGTAGCACACTGCTACATATCGTCTGGTGACAGTGTGTTCTTTTAACTGCTCCGCAATGACTGCATGAGCCGTATTGTTTTTACAGGCAATCACGGAGCCCGTGGTATCCATATCTATACGATGTACAATACCGGGACGCAGAACACCGTTGATACCGGAAAGTTCGCCGCCGCAATGATACATCAAAGCATTGACCAAGGTTCCGCTGTAATGCCCCGCGGCAGGATGAACCACCATTCCCTTGGGTTTGTTTACTATGATCACATCCTTGTCCTCATAGAGGATCTCCAGAGGAATATTTTCCGGTTCGATATCCGGCTCCACGGATTCCGGCAGTTCGAATTCCACAATCTCATCCGCCTTTACCCGGTAACTTCCCTTTACAGGAACGCCGTCTACGGTAACTGCATTATCCTTAATTAATTTCTGAATAAAGGAACGCGACAAAGAATCGATAAGCATTGACAAACACTTATCGATTCTCTCGTCTTCCATTTCTTCCGTTATTTCAAATCGAAACGGTTCCATCCGGCCACTCCATACCGCGTCTTTCCACATTGCTATTTCATCCCGCCACAGCGGTTCTGCTTAAAGCTCAGAAATTCAAGATCCTTTTCCTTAAATACAAATACAAACAATAAAAATAAGATGATCATCGCCACTACAATGTAACAATCCGCCACATTGAATATGGGATAATTAATTAATACAAAAGAAATGAAATCAACCACATAATCAAAGCGGAATCTGTCCACCATATTTCCGATACCGCCGGCAATTACAACAGACAGCAAAATATGGACAATATTGTATTTTTTCTGAAGCGGCATCCGAAATAAAAAAAATATAATTACCGCCAGAAAAACAATCCCGACAAACAGGATAATAAACTTTTGGTTCTGCAGCATACCGAAAGCGGAGCCTCTGTTCTCCAAATATTGCAGTTCCAACACCCCGTCTATCAATACCAGCGCCGGACGATTTTTCAAATGATTAATGGCAAGATACTTTGTATACTGATCCAGCGCCAGCAGAACTGCTGCAATGACGATATCAATCAATAACATTTTGACTCTTTTATTCATGGGCATCCTCTTCGCTGAAATTAATTTCATTGACAGCGGCCAGAATTTCCTCTTCCGTAACCGTCCTGTCAATGACTGCCTTGCCGATCTTTTTGAGCAGAATGAATTTGATTTTTCCCGCCTCCATTTTCTTGTCTGACTTGGTCAGCTTCACAATCTCACCGGGATCAATATCATATATGGAAATCGGCAGGTTAAAAGGAACAAACATATCCCGTATCTCATAATATTCTTCCATGGAAATCATTTCCCTTTTCCATGAAATATATGCGGCGGCCACACATCCCAGAGCCACACATTCCCCGTGGTACAGCTGGAAATTCTTGTATTTTTCAATAGCATGGCCAATGGTATGACCGAAATTTAACAGCGCTCTGTCCCCTTGCTCCGTGGGATCCTTTTCCACCACAAGCTTTTTTACATTACAGCTGCGCAGCAGCATCTCTTGGAGCACATTCAGGTCACGCTCACAAATCTCGTACATATTCTCAATGAGCCACTCGTAAAATATACAGTCCTTTATCAGACCATGCTTCATAATTTCCGCAAAACCGGAAAAAAACTGTCTGTCATCCAGAGTAGACAATGTGGCAAGATTCATATACACCAGACGGGGCATTTTAAATGCTCCCACCATATTTTTATAGCCGTCAAAGTCCACACCGGTCTTTCCGCCGATACTGCTGTCCGCCTGAGAAAGCAAGGTGGTGGGCACCTGTATAAAATCAATGCCTCTCAAGTAGGTAGCCGCCGCGAAGCCTGTGAGATCCCCCACTACTCCGCCGCCCAGTGCAACCAGCAGATCCTTACGGTCAAATCCTTCCTCAATAAGGAACCGATAGACACCTGCCACCGTATCCGGCGTTTTATTTTCCTCCCCGTTGGGAAAGACATATTTTACGGCTTTTAAACATTTTCCCTCAAGAAGATTGAGAACGGCAGCTCCGTAAAGTTCATCCACCTTGGAATCCGTCACAATGCACAGCCTTTTATCCGCGCACCCCAAAGCCTGAAGCTCGTCCCACAGTCCGTCAAAGGACTGCGTAAAGACGATATCATAGCAAGGTTTTTTATTATATAATATTGGCAATTTCTCCGACATAATGTTCCTCTGTATTCATTTTTCTAATTCGGAATCCGTATTTACACATTCAAGCACACTAATTATTCAACGGCATCTCAAAGGAGCCCCCGAAAATATCCTGAAAATCTCCTGAAATGTCCACACTGGCAGGTGTGATTATAAAGATATAATGAGAAATTTTCTGTAAATTGCCGCCGATTGCAAAACAGGAACCGCTGGTAAAATCAATGATCCTCTGCGCGATGTCCACATCTAATCCTTCCAGATTCAGCACCACGGTACGGTTTGCCAGCAATGTCTCGGTAATTTCCCTTGCATCTTCTACGGAAGTAGGTTTGATGACACAAACCTCCATACCGGCGCCGTTGCTGACACGCTTTGAAGCAGGCCTGTTAATAGGAGTGATCTTGTTTCCCGGCACAGGCTTTTTGGCGGCGCTCATATCCTCATAAGGATCCGCCTCCCTTACCTTAGGACTGCTGGACTTTTTCGGTGCAGGTTCTAAGTCTTCCTCATCATCCAAATATTCGTCATCATAATAATCGTCTTCATCCTCACCGTTCAGCTTCATATAATTTAAAAACTTGTCCATTACACTCATTTATTTACCATGCCTTTCACATAATCCCGCTCTCCAAAAATTCCGGTACCCACTCTCACATAAGCAGCACCTTCCTCCACAGCGACGGTATAGTCTCCCGTCATCCCCATCGACAGCACATTCATACTCACATTATCAATGTTTTTTCGTTCTATGTCAACAGACATTTGTCTCAATTTTCTAAAATATAGACGATTATCTTCTGCATTTTCAACAAACGGAGCAATGGTCATCAAGCCGCAAATACGGATTCCCGGCAGTCTGGAAACACTTTGTACAAGCTCCTCCGTTTCCTCCACCGTGGCACCGAATTTGCTTTCTTCTCCCGCCACATTGACCTCCAGCAGTATCCTTACTTCGGTCTGCTGTTTCACGGCTTCTTTGCTGATTTCTTCGGCCAGCCGCAGAGAATCTACGCTGTGAATCATATATACCTTGCCCACAATGTATTTTACTTTGTTCCGCTGCAAATGTCCGATCATATGCCAGCGCACATCCTCCGGCATCAATGGGATCTTATCCAAAAGCTCCTGTACTTTATTTTCTCCAAAGTCCCTTGCTCCTGCTTCATAAGCCTCCGTCAGCATCGACAGTGGCTTCGTCTTGCTTACAGAGATCAGCGTCACGTCTTTTTCGTCACGCCCTGCCCTGTCACAGGCATCCTTTATCTTTTGCTTCACCTGTTCTAAATTATCACGAATCATGAAAAAGCCCCCGCTATTGATTGATAAACTGATCGTCACTGACAGAGTCAGCATTTAACACAATATAGTCATACACACTCAACCCATATTTCGTATTGGGTCTCACTATGGCATATTCGTCGTTTCGGTACAGAATACTGATCTGCTTGAAATCGGCATAGCCCTTATTCATGTTGTAGACACCGATCAGCGTGGCGCGCTTACTGACGGTATAAGTCTCCTGCCCGTCCAGCTTGTACAAAGTATCTCCCACATCGAGAATCGAGCTGTCCACATAGTATTCTTTTGACTCGCTGTCGAAATTATAGACGTCAATCTCCATAATTTCACTGGAGATCGTGCCGTCCTCCAGATAGCATTGGCGCATAATACTCTCGCCGCCGTTATTTCCTCCGGGTATCACAAAATCTTCGGGAATTAAGAAAAATTCTTTCTGCACAATAGAGGATACCGGTATTTTTAACCCTTTCTCATCCTCCAGAATCAGTTCCACATCCAGAAATCTGTCCGAAATGAAACTGACCATAGAGTTGGTAAAAGTCAGCTGCAGATAAGTGTTTCCGTCAACATTGTTCAACAAGTTCACTTTTCCCCATGACTCATATTGATTTTTCAAAAAACGTACTTTTATATAATCTTCCGCCAGAAGCTGTGTTCCTCTGTCCGCCTCGATGGGGATTACAATGGACCAGTTTTCATCCGTTGACAGCTTATATACCGGATCTTCCGCCGCTGTCAATGAATTGCTGATAAACTGTGTCTTCTCGTAATCCTTTTCTTCCAATAAATCGGCCGTTACATCCTGAGGAGTCAGACCTTCCAGCCCGTCCACCCAATAGGCAACGATTCCGGAGATTGGTGCATTAGAATAATTGATTATGTTTGTGCCCGTGGCGCTGCTTAGATCACTGATGCTTTGCAGCATGCTCACATTGGCCAGCTTCAAGACCGTATTTTTCAGAGAATATTTGAAATCATATGTATTTTCATAATTTGCACTGTCAAAGCCATGGACAAAGTTCACGATTTCGCTTCTGAACTCCGCAAGCTCTCTTTCGCTTAAGGAATTCTCCCCCATATTCAGCCCTTCCAGCTCTTCGTTCAGCCGTCCCGTCTCATCCACCACATATACCAAATCGTTTTTGGCCACACGCTCCCCCTCCCGGGCATAATAATTTACATACCCCGCGGAAGTGGCATAGACAACGCTTTCCTTCCGTATGATGACTCCACGATAGATATTATTTGTGGCAAGCGATCCCTCCTTTACTTCATAACGCACAATATAGCTTGTCTGAAAGTACATTACGACACAAACGATGACATAAACAAAAATTACGCCGAAAATGATCATGCCGATATTTAAGTTTAAAGGTTTACGATACGTTTTGATCTTTTCCGTTTTTTTTGCCACAAACTGCCTCCATAAGAAAGCCCCGGCTGCGTTGTCCGAGGCTTCTCAACACTTACATCTTATAAAACTGCTTGAATTCGCTTACAGAGAAATAATAACTTTGTCCTTCAATTCTGCGGGAAGTTCATCCGCATCTTTGGAGATACTCAGAATGAAATTTACATCAAAAGCCTTGCTGAGCCGCTCTAATTTTTCTATTGTAGCGATAATATCCTGATCCTCCAGATGAGAAATCTTCAAAAAACTGTCAAAATACATCTGCTGTAAATCATGATCCTGAGAGAGGATACCGCACACAAAACCTACAAACTCACTGCTGTTCTCAATAAGAAACTGAGATACATCAATCAGACGCACCTTGTTATTAAGCTCGTACATGTGCTTGGTGCTCTTATCCAGATATACGATATTGCCGGAAATCTCCTTAATCTCGCTGTTCACCCTATCTAATAACTGCTTTGTCTTGCCTTTCCCTTTATTACCTACAATCAGCTGAACCATTGGAATACCCTCCTATAGTAATTTTTGCACTACTGCTCGTATTTTTATTATAGTTGATAATGATGTAAAAAACAACTACTATTTATTAATCTCGTCCAACAGGTCTATCATTTCCCTGTACAGAGTTTCCGTTTCCGCGGAGCCTAAAATTACCGAGATATAGGGCGCGCCTCCGGAATCTCTGGCCAGCAGCATGAGACAGTGCCCCGCCGCTTTTGTAGTGCCTGTTTTGCCTCCGACTACATTGACGTTTGCGGGAGACTGGTAATCTCCTTTTATAAACAAATTCGTGGTGGACTTGTCAAAGGTTTTCTCTTTTCCGTCCTTGTCAAAATATGTAGTCTGGTATACCGGCATCTGTATGATTTCGTTAAAAGTATCATATTTGACTGCCTCATTTAAAATCAGGTACAAGTCATATGCCGTGGTATAGTGCTCCGGATCCGTCAAGCCATGGGGATTGGCAAAATGTGTATTTGTGGCACCCAGACGCCTTGCTTCCTGATTCATCATCTCTACGAAATTTTCTACCGTCCCGCCGATATTTTCCGCAATCAGCATGGCCGCGTCATTGGCAGAATAGACCAAGAGTATTCTCAACGCCTGATCCAATGTCATAGTATCACCGCTTTTCAGTCCGCAAAGCTGTGCTCCCGCCTCCGTAATGTTGACGGCGGAAGTAGCGGTGAGCGTCTGATCCAGACTGCCGTGCTGCAATGCCACAAGGGCAGTCATTACCTTGGTGAGACTGGCCGGATACAATGTTTGGTGGACATTCTTGGAGTACAGAACATCCCTGTTGTTCAGACCGAACAATAAAGCCGCACTTGCCTGAGACATATCCACGCTCTCGTCATCCACAACATCACCCGCCGCCACACACAGGTTTGAGGCAAAAGAATTTGCCACGTTCCTGTCCTGTCTGGATATGACGTTAAAGCTGCTGATTTGAGAATCCGGATCATATGCCATATCATATGACATATTGCCGCATCCCGTAAGGAAAATCATACAGGCAAGCACCGCGCACAAAGTCGTTTTAATCCTTTTGTTATCTGTACATTTCACGCCACTCTAAATCTCCTCTGTCAAGGGACTTTATCAACAGTTCCGCACTGGCCAGATTCGTCGCCAGCGGTATATTATACATATCGCAAAGCTTGATGACATTGTTCACATCCGGCTCATGAGGCTTCGGCGTCAGGGGATCTCGAAGGAAAATCACCAAATCAATCTGATTATGCTCAATCTGCGCACCGATCTGCTGTTCGCCCCCCAGATGCCCCGCCAGATATTTGTGAATATTGAGGTTTGTGACCTCCTCTATCAAGCGGCCGGTTGTTCCGGTAGCATATAATTCGTTCTTGCTCAAGATTCCTCTGTAAGCAATACAGAAATTCTGCATTAATTTCTTTTTGGCATCATGTGCGATCAAAGCGATATTCATCATATAATCACCCTCTTATTCCTATTTTGCTCTTTTTACCTGCAGCCTCACATTCAGAACAAAGCCCATACCCATAAACAAACTCATCACGGAAGTCAGCCCGTAGCTTACAAAGGGCAGCGGCAGCCCTGTATTTGGCAGGATAAAGGTAGCCACCCCGATATTGACGAAGCCTTGAAAAGCCACCAAGCCTCCCATTCCCGCCGCAATTATCGTTCCCGCCGTATCCTTCGCCCTTCTGCTGATGGACACACATTCCAGCGATATTCCCATGAGCAGGACAATGACCACAATACACCCCTTGAAACCAAATTCTTCTCCAATGACTGCAAAGATAAAATCCGTTTCCGCTTCCGAGAGAAAGTTGCCGTTTTTTACGGAAGTAATCTCGTTATTATTATACCCCTTTCCGTCTAACTGACCTGATGCAATGGCAGTTACGGAATTCAACTGCTGATATGCCAAGGTGGTGGCATATTCCTGCGGATTGACAAACGAAAGGATACGTCCCCTCTGATATTCCGTCAAAATTTTATTATCCGGCTGCAGCGCAATTGATATGACAATAGCAACGGCCGGAATGGCAACGGCCAATACACCGATTACCAGTTTCCAGCTGATACCCCCCGCAAACATTACAATACAGAATACAACAATCAATACAATACTGGTAGATAAATCCGGCTGCTCTTTAATCATTATCCATGGAATAAGTACGAGCACAACGGAGATTGTTATAATTCTGACAGTATTCAATTTCTCCCTATATTTCATAATAAACTGTGCAAAGAATAAAATCAATAAAATTTTAGCAGTTTCTGACGGTTGAAATCTTAAACTTCCTATTTCCAGCCAGCGCTGCGCTCCGCCGGCATCATATCCGTTCAGCATAACAAGCCCTAACAGCCCTATGTTTGCGGCATACATAAGCCAATACAGTTTTAATATCCACGAATAATTGAAAAAAGATATTATAATCATGGCAACCGCTCCGGCAACCACTCCGGCCAGCTGTCTGGTCTGAAGTGATTTCTGAGCGCTTCCGATAGCCATAACGCCGATGGATGCCAAAGCAAGTATCATTAATATCAACTTAAAATCATAATCTCTTATCCTGTAGTTTTTAAACATACTATTCCTCATTCCGAAACGATTTATCACGTAAATTATACGGATTAAATCTCAAATCCGGTTCTTTATAGAAAAGGCATATTTGTGGCGCTTCGGCACAAATATGCCTTTCACAGTTCAGTCACAAGGCGCACAATCGTACAGCAAAGCCATCTGAAAAATCACTTGACATTCAGCGCCTGTTCCTGCGCCGTTACATCCAGAATGGGAATATTGGCATATAGTACAGGATGCTTGCCGTTGGCGCCCTTTCCCGTTCTGCTTCCCACTGTGCTGATCTGTATTTCTATATTTTCTGCATCTATTTTCATGTATTTTGATATCACCTTTGCGATATCGGTCTTGATAAGCTCCATCATTTCCGGCGAGCAGTTGACCCTGTCCGAAATCAACAGTATTTTCAATCTGTCCTTGGCAACCTGACAGGAGCTTTTTCTGCGAAAGAAATGCCTCATTTCACCGCTCCTCCCTATGCCTTATGAAATATACCCGTTACCCTTGTCCAAAAAGAAATCCCTTTCTCAAAATTCATAAAAGGCACTTCCCTGCCTTCCACCCGCAGCACAACATTGGCGTAAGCTTGTCCTGCCGGACTGTCGCTTCCCACCAGCGGCTCCCCCTGATTTGTGGAAATAACCACATTTTCGTCATCGGGAACAATGCCGATGAGCGGAATGGCAAGAATATCCACCACATCCTGAGCGGACATCATATCGCCTTTTCTCACCATATCCATTCTGAGTCGGTTGAGGATCAAATCCATCTGCTTAAAGCCGTTTGCTTCCAAAAGCCCTATAATGCGGTCTGCGTCACGGATTGCAGAAACCTCCGGCGTGGTGACGACCAAAGCTCTGTCCGCTCCGGCAATGGCATTCTGAAAGCCCTGTTCGATTCCCGCCGGACAGTCCAGAATAATGTACTCAAACTGTTCCTTTAAATGTTCGATAACCTTTACCATCTGTCCCGGAGACACGGCCGATTTATCTCTTGTCTGCGCCGACGGCATGAGATACAGACCCGGGTGGCGCTTATCGCGGATCAAAGCCTGTTTTACGCGACAGTTTCCCTCCACCACATCCACCAGATTGTACACAATACGATTCTCCAGTCCCATGACTACATCCAGATTACGCAGGCCGATGTCCGTATCAATCAAACATACTTTTTTACCCAGCTTTGCCAGACCTGTTCCGACGTTTGCCGATGTGGTGGTCTTTCCCACACCGCCTTTTCCTGAAGTGACGACAATAACTTGACTTTCCATTTTTCAAATCCTCCATTCTGATTTTGTCGTCCTCCGAATATCCTTTCTGCATCTTATGGAAAAGTTTTCCCGAAAGACACATTTTTAAAAGGAACTCAGCAAATCTTTTGTAAGGGTTTCAAAAGTTATCTTACCGTTTTTTACAAACGCGATCTTCGGCTGTACCTTTGGGCGTATGCTCCATTTTGACTGCTTTGTACCTGATTTATATTTGAAATCGCCGATTTTAATTCTTTCCGGCTCCATTTCAAGCGCTGCTATAAAAGCCCCCTCCAACCCGTTTCCGCCGGCATAGGCTTCGCCGTAGAGGCCTCCCAATATAATAATGTTTTTGGCGCTGAAAATAGCGCTCCCGGGATAGACATCCCCCAAAATAATAATGCTGTTCTCGGTTTCTATCACCTCGTTATTTTTCAGGCTGCCTTTAAAGAACTGTCCGTCCTCTCCGCCGCTCAGCTTCTTCTCCATATGTGCAAGAGCCTTGATGAAATTCTTGTTGATATTTTCGTCCCGGCCCACAATGCAGGCAATGCTTAAGTTACTGTTCTGATGAATGACGTTCAATATTTCGAGCTCTTCCCCGTTGCTCACCGCTCTCCCCTCGATGGAAAGAGCCATGCACGCCGTACCGAAAAAGCTCCTTGCCTCTGAAAATTTGTAAGCAAGCTCCTTCAAAATATCCTCAAAGGCAGCTTCCGCATTCAGATGAAGCGCGATGCCCTTGGAAAAGCTTTTGATCAATACCATGTCTTTCATGCCGCTCACTCAGCCACCCTTTCTTTTCTACTTCTATCCCTTACCATAGTGCAAGGCACCAATACGGTACAAACAATCACCAAACCGATGCAAGGCCGGAAGAATCGCACCAGCGATTCTTCAAGGCGAAACTTAGAATTTCTTAGCCGGCGTACTATGCCGGCTTAGAAATTCTTTTCGCCTTTTACATCTCATTCGTGATTCCGCTGTCGGGAGTGTCCGCGGTACCCGTAATCAAGTCCTCTTCCTCTGCCAGACCGTAATAATATTTGATAATATCTCTGGTGGTCTGTGCCGCATGATCCGAAGAATATCCGAAAGGGATTCTCGTGGTAATGGCGATTTCCGGCTGTTCGTAGGGCGCATAACATACGAATAACGCATGATTAGGTCTTGATTTTGTCTGTTCCGCCGTTCCCGTCTTGCCGGCAGCCTCAACCGCCAAGTCTCCGAAATAAACCTTGTTTTCAACCACCCTGCGCATACCCGAATGTATGGCGTCCCAGTATTCCTGAGGCAGCTCCACCGTATTCCGGATATCCGGCTCGAATTCTTGAATTAAGTTTCCTTCGGAATCCGTAATTTTATCAATCAATGTAAGATTATAACAGGTTCCGCCGTTTGCCACCGTGGTAATATATCTGGCAATTCCCACGGCTGTAAAACTGTTTGTTCCCTGTCCGATAGCCGAACGAGCAGGGTCAATATCCGATATTTCCGGAGTCGCTTCCGCAATTTCCACACCGGATTTCTCTGTCAGCCCAAACATATCCGCATACCGATACAACGTGTTTAAGCCCTCTGACTCATTATAAATTCCCGTTCTGATGGAAAGCTGATATCCCACATTATAAAAATAGTAGTTACAGGAATCCCTGATCGCCGTTACCAGAGTTTCATTTCCATGACCGCTCCGGCGCCAGCATCTGGGCGGAGGATCAATTTCCGTGAACGTACCCACGCAATTCACCTGATTATATAAATCAATCACCTCTTCCAGCAATCCTGCCGTGGCGGAAACCATCTTAAAAGTGGATCCCGGCGCAGCCTTATACTGTGTGGCAAAATTATACTGAGGATTCGCCTTGTCAGTGGTCAGCTGCGCGTAATATTCCGCATCAATAAAGTTTGCCATCTTATTATTGTCATAGCCGGGATAAGAAACCATAGCCAGCACGTCTCCGGTATTCACATCCGTGATAACAACGGAGGCGTTGCAAGGATCAAGAGCCAGCTGTGCCGGCGTAATGTCCAAATGATTGATACGCGTTGTCATAAACGTGTAGGCATTGATCCTGCCGGAGTACAGCCCTTCCTCATCATCAATAGGAATATCTATCCGGTTCTGCTCGCAGAGAATCATACAGACATCCCTTCCTGTAATCACATCCGCAAGGAGCATATACTTATAAAACCGTTTCTGAAACTCCGTATTTTTATCAATCATGGATATGATATACTCCAGCAGCTTGTCGTAAATTTCCGCAGAGTCGGAATATTTGTCGTCAAGCTCCAGCTTGCTGACATCAATCCAGTTTTGGGCAATACAATATTTCAAATATTCATTTATGCTGATTACCTCATCCGTTGCCCACGCAATCTGTGTGGCATCATTGGAATCCACCGCCTCGCTCATAATCACTCCGCTGCGGTTCAGCAAGGAAACGATATTGCTCTGATAGACTTGGTATTCCTTGGTCAGTTTATTATAAGGAGTGAGACCCTCCGTCATCTCATAAAGCAATGTGTCATAGACACTCTCCTTATAGACAAGGTACTTCTCATAAACTTCCCGCTCCATCTCTCCGGCGTCTTCCGCCGCCATATCCTTGATATCTATTATACTGTTGTTAAACATCGCAAAATAAACGTCATAGATAGGAATCTTAATGTCGGCAGGCCCTGAGTTTGCGGAGGGAATATACTCTTTTGCGTTAATAATCTTGCTTGACACCAGACCGGCAAGCTTCTGCTCCACAATATTATAGACGGCCTTTGTCAGCTCCTTGTCAATGGTCAGATAAACATCCTGACCTGCCAGAGCCTCCTGAGTCTCCAATATGGTAATCACCTTTCCCATATTGTCCACGACTACCTTCTCATACCCCTTCTGCCCCTGAAGGGTTGTCTCCAAATAATATTCGATTCCGCTTTTTCCGACTACATCATTAATATTGTATGTATCGGGGCTCCCGCCGGCGGCCGCCACTTCCTCATTCAAAGTCGTTAATTCATCGGAAGATATTTTACCGGTATATCCCAGCACATGGGCAAAATACTTGCTGTCCACATATTTGCGGATGGTATCCTCCATGATGGTCACTCCCGGCAGCACATCGGAATTTTCCAGAATAACCGCCACCGTCCTTTCGTTGACATTGGCGGCTACCGTAGTACCGATATATTTCCTGTAAGAAGTAAGGCTCATGGCATATCGGATAGTTACCATCTTCAGCCAATCTTCCTGAGAATAACCTTCTCCCGGAAGGAAAGCGCTCTTAGAATCCCCCGGAGTCTCATACTCCCCGATGGCAAATCGCTTCGGGCTGCTGAGATATTCCATCAATTCCTGCGCAGTGGCAGTCCTCTCGTCATCCTCCAAGTCTCCGATGGTCTGGCGCCCGTAAGCATCTGCCAGAAAACGCATAAGGCTTGTCCCCTCCGCCGTATATTCAAATTCACCGTCTTCATTGATAAATACTTTAAAGTCGGTAATTACACTGTCACCGTTTTTCTCCACCATCTGGATCAGGCGGAATATGGTCTCGTTTAAATTTTTGTTTTTGTATTTATCAGACTCAAAAACATCCTCTATCTTCACGGAATATGCCAGCTCATTATATGCCAGCAATTCCCCGTTGCGGTCGAAAATATTTCCTCTTGTACTGGTAATATCCCTTGTTTTTTCAATCTGCAAAATAAAGTCATTCAAATATTCCTCCCCATGTACGATTTGCAGATCAAAACAGCGGTATGCCAGCACTCCTCCCAGAAACAAAATGACCAATGTCAAAATGGTAAGCCTGCTTGTAATTATGCTGATTATCTTTTCTTTAAATTCATCAAACAAATTTCTGAGCTCTCCTTTTCTCTCTGGCTTCCAGCTTCTCATTCACAAATAAAATGAAAGGATACAGGAATATGGTAACTACAATGGTATATAGCGCTTCCGGCAATATCACATGTGTAAAATAATAGACAAACTGAAATTTGCTCCGCAGCAGAAACATCAGGCAATAGCACAATATGCCGTAGGATAAATCACTGGTAATAATTAATGCAATGGGAAGCTTGATATCTTCCGGATAAAATATCCTGCTGAACTTACCGTTCAGATAGCCTATGTACATCAGTACCAGCGCATAAAAGCCTAAAAAACTTCCGAAAAAGACATCATTCAGCAACCCGCAGAAAAAGCCGATGATAAGCCCTTCCTTCTCTCCTCTCATAAACCCAAAGGCGGAAGTCAGTATAATCATCAGATTGGGAATGATCCCGGCAAATGCCAGACTGCCGAACACGCTGCACTGCAATATGAAACAGCATAATACAAATAGTACTACAATCACTTTTCTGAGCATATGACCTCCGGCTCTATTCTTCTTCCACTATCTGTTTCAAATCTGTAATAACCAACACTTCGCTGAGATGTTCAAAATCCACCGCCGGCGTAATCAGACCGGATTTGGTCAGATTATTGTTGTCCTTATTGATGGTATTGATATATCCGATCAATATATTGGGCAGAAATTTATCGCTGATATCGGAAGTAACCACTTTATCTCCCTCCACCACTCTGTTATGGCTGTCCACCAGCTGGCTGAAGGTGATACAGTTGTCCGCCATCAGTTTCAGATCTCCCGCTACCATCAGATTATCCTCTGTGGAAAGCGTCATTCCGCTGACATTGCTGTTATCGCAGATAATGGAGGTGACCCTTGCCCAGTTGGGTCCTACGGAAGTAATCCTGCCCACCAGTCCGCCGCCTGCGATCACATTCATATCCACCGCAAGCCCGTCTTCCGTTCCTTTGTCAATAATAAAGGAAGAATACCAGTTTCCGGAATCCCTGCCGATAATTCTGGCGCCTACCTTCTGGTATTCGCCGTACTGTTCATCCAGAGCCACCAGCTCTCTCATTCTGTTTAATTCGTATTTATCCTGCTGAAGCAAAGTGTTTTCCTCTGTCAGGGCGGCTATTTCCTCGCGCAGACGGGCATTTTCGTCCAGCAGAGTACGAATCTGCACCAACTCTTCGGAACGGCTGGAAAGCCATCCTCCCACTTTACTGATCCCTTGCTGGAAAGGGACAATTATATATCCTGCCACCGTGTTCAGCGGGCGGTTGAACACATCCGTGCCAAACGTAACCAGCATCATTCCCGTACACAGTATTGTTAAAATTAAAAGGAGATATTTACTCGGCAAAGTAAATCTCTCCCCTTTTCTTTTTATGATCGGGCTCATTTACTCATCCCTTCAATTGCATATGCTACGGATTTATAGTTGTCGTCCTTAATAATTTTGGCCAGACCCATAACAACGCTGGTAATAGGATTTTCGGCAACGTTTACCTTCAGTCCCGTACCCGTGGCGAGACGCTCCGACAAGTGGCTGACTTGGGACGCACCGCCGGTAAGATATACGCCGTGTCTGTAAATGTCCGCCGCAAGCTCCGGAGGCGTTCTCTCCAAAATCACCTTTACATTGTCAATAATGGTATTGAAATGTTCTTCCAGACACTGATCCACCAGCTTGGTAGGGATCTCTCTCTCCACGGGAAGCCCTGTCACAATATCTCTGCCATAGACCACCGCTCCATGCCCTTCCTGCTCCAGCTCACTGAGGGAAATCTTCACCATCTCCGCAGTCTTACCGCCGATAATCAGGCTGAACTCCTTGCGCACGGCGGCACGGATGGCCTCGTCAAATTTCAGTCCGCCGGTCTTAATTAACCGGCTCAACACGATACCGCCCAAGGAAAGAATGGAAATCTCCGTGGTTTCATACCCAACGTTTACTACCAAAACCCCCTGTGAATTCTTTACGTCTATATCAAGACCCAAACCGTCTGCAACCGCCTTCTCAACCACCATAATCTTTTTCGCCTTTACATTGGCGTCTTTAATCAGGTCATAAAAGGCACGTTTTTCTACTTCCGTCACGTCCGTTGGAACCGCAATGAAAAAATCCGAGGGTTTGTTGTTGCCCTTCTGGAGGTCGCTGACGAAATAGCGTACCAGCGTTTCCATATTCTTGATATCGGCAATGACACCGTTGGATAAAGGATAAGAAATATGAATATTGCTGGGTGCTTTCTCATACATTTCAAATGCAGAGTTACCGTAAGCAAATAATGTATTCTTATTTTCAATAGCGATCATATTCTTTTCCACGAGAACATGATCCTCGCCCCTGCTGTAAATTTTAATGTTGTTAGTACCCAGATCGATTCCGAATGCGTTGCTTGCCAAAACAAAAGCCCCTTTCTAAATGTAGTAAAATATTTATTCTAAAATATTGATGCTTCCTTAAAGCTGGTGTATCGGTTGTCTCCGATCACAATATGATCCAGCAAGGGAATGTCCATCTTGTCGCCCAGTTCCTTTACATTTGCGGTGAGATCCATGTCCGCTCTGCTGGGAGTCGGATCGCCGCTGGGATGGTTGTGTACCAATAAAATATTGACTGCTCCGCAGTCAAGAGCCGCCAGAAATATTTCTCTGGGTGAAATCAGGGACATCCTCACACTCCCCTCGGAAAGCTTTCTCTCGGCGATCACTTGTCCCTTTGCATCCAAACAGACCAAAATCACACATTCCGTTTTCTTATGCCGCAGCTTTTCCATAAAATAGTCCGCCACATTCCCCGAACTATTGAAGCGCATCCCGTCCGCAGCGGTGGCAGCGCTCATCCGCATGGACAATTCCGCAAGGCATTTTAATTTTACCGCTTTGACCTGACCGATTCCTTTGATTCCCTGAAGTTCTTTTAAAGTCACGTCATAAAGCCCAAGCAATCCCTCTTTCGGATACTTCGCCAGCCCCAGCACCTGCTCTGCCAGCTGTAGAGCATTGCAGTCCTTTGTACCGGTACGGATAATAATTGCCAACAGTTCCGCTTCCGTCAGATTTTCCGGCCCGAACCGCAAAAATCTTTCATAAGGAAGCTGCTGCGCCTGAAATAATTGTTTTTTGTTTCCGGTTGCCATATACCTCCCGCAACCTTCTCCGATTGACAGAATAACTTAAAGTTATCTGATAAAGCGGTATACCGCCAGCGCGATGACCACTCCGATGACACTTGCTATCGTAATCTGTATGGTCAGGCCGAAAGTCAGCACGAAAAATCCCAGATCAAGCACCATAGGCGTACTTAAGCCAAAGGATTGTCCATAATTCAGGAAGCTTCCGTCAAAGAAGGTTCCTATGAACCGGCCGATAACAAATCCCACCAGCACCAGCAGAACCAGTACCCAATTTACTTTTCTCAAAGTATTTCCTCTTCTTTTCCTATCTATTAGTTATGAATCTAAGGATTCACCGTATGACTGCTCCCCGCCCAATGGAAGTATTTCCCTCATACGTCTTACTATAATACCACAAATTTGAAAGACTGTATATAAAATTCATAGATTTTATTTTGATGTTTTTCTACATTTACTACCATATCAGCAGGAACACAGGCTCGAACAGAGTGAACTTTTATCCACCAGCCCCTCGTCCACCATGGACTGTAAGGATTTCAAAATGCCGAATTTGGCATGATACCATGTCAGCCCTCCCTGAAAGTAAACCGCATAGGGCGGCTTGATGGGACCGTCCGCCGATAGTTCAATGGAGGATCCCGACACAAAAGCTCCGGCCGCCATAATCACCTTAGCATCATATCCGGGCATATCCCAAGGCTCCGGCGTCACATGGCTGTCCACCGGCGCCGCCGACTGAATCCCCCGGCAGAAAGCCACAACACCCTCCGGCTGCCCGAAGGTAACTGCCTGAATAATATCATGCCTGCTCTCACTGCCGTCCGGCACCACGTCATATCCCAGCTTTTCATATATATTGGCCGCAAAAACGGCTCCCTTTAAAGCTCCTGCCGTAACCGTCGGAGCCAAAAACAACCCCTGATAAAAGTCTTTTAAGATACCGAGGGATGCGCCCACCTCCTTGCCCAGCCCGGGAGAAGTCAAACGAAAAGCTGCATTCTCCACACAGGCTTTTTTTCCGGCAATGTAACCGCCGATAGGAGCCAGCCCGCCGCCGGGATTTTTGATGAGAGACCCCACCACCATGTCCGCGCCCACATCACTCGGCTCCTTCTCCTCCACGAATTCACCGTAACAATTATCCACCATACAAATAATGTCCGGCTTTAAGGACTTGACAAAAGCAATCAACTCACCGATGCGTTCCACGGAGAGCGTGGGTCTGGTCTGATAACCCTTGGAACGCTGTATGGTCACAAGGCGGGTCTTTGAGCGGATACATTTCCTGATACTTTCATAGTCAAAGCTGCCGTCCTCCAGCAAATCCACCTGTCTGTAAGTCACACCATACTCTGCAAGGGATCCCTTGGAAGGCCGGATGCCAATGACTTCTTCCAATGTATCATAAGGTTTTCCTACCGGAGAAAGAAGCTCGTCCCCGGGGCGCAGATTGCTCATCAGCGCAAGCGCCAGCGCATGGGTTCCGCAGGTAATCTGGGGGCGGACCAAAGCGTCTTCCGTGTGAAATACATCCGCATACACCGCTTCCAGCGTATCCCTGCCCAAATCATTATATCCGTAACCTGTGGTGCCCAGCAGACAAGCCTCGCTGACCTGATTTTTCCGCATTGCTTTCAAAACCTTCATCTGATTGTATTCCGCCATACTGTCTATCTGCCGAAAGCGTTCCTGCAATTTTTCTGCAATAGCATTTCCGTATTCGTATACTTCCTGCGAAATCCCCATGCTTTTATATATTTCTTTTGTAACCTTTTCTGTAATCATGTGGTTTGATTCCTTCCCTCAGACTGCCCTACGGCACAATTCCCCGGTCTGCACGCTCCGGAGAAAGTATTTTTCCAACACTCTCTAAGACAGAATTCCATGCCGCTCCAATGTTTTCAGCAGAAAACTTAATATCTTCTGCTCATCATATCCAAACTCGTTCTTATTTATCCAAATAACTCCATTTTCCCGTCGAAACCATGTCAACTGTCTCTTGGCAAAATGTCTGGTGTCGCGCTTTAAAATATCCACCGCTTGTTCATAGGTATATTCCCCTTCCAGATAAGAGAGTATCTCCTTATAGCCCAGTCCCTGCATGGATACCATTCCTCGATGGCAGCCCATGGCCTGCAGCTTTCTTACCTCCTCCACAAGCCCCTGCCCAAGCATCTCGTCTATCCGCTGCTCAATGCGCTCATAAAGCCTCTCCCGCAGATCATTCAGCACAAAATAGCAGGAACGGTATGCTTCCGTCTTCTGCTTCTCTTGTTCGTTGTGGACGGAAATTTTTTGTCCCGTCAGTTCATAATATTCCAGTGCCCGGATAATACGTTTTGTGTTATTTTGATGAATGGATTGGGCAGCTTCCGGATCCACCCGGAGAAGCATTTGATACAGCGCCCCCGTTCCTTCTCTGGCGGCAAGCCTCTCCAGAGAAGCCCGGTACTCCGCATTTTCCTGATTTTCGGTAAAATCAATATCCCTAAGCAGCGCCTGAATATAAAAACCGGTTCCCCCCGTGACGATAGGAATATGCCCTCTTCGGTAAATATCCCGCAGCGCCTTTTCACACATCTCCTTAAAAATTACGACATTAAAGGCTTCCTGTGGTTCTAACACGTTAATCAGATGGTGGGGAACATCCTGCATTTCTTCCTCTGTAATCTTAGCCGACCCGATATCCATGTGTCTGTAGACCTGCATGGAATCTGCAGAGATGATTTCTCCTCTCACTGCCTTTGCCAAGGCGATGGACAGTTTTGTTTTCCCCACCGCCGTGGGGCCTGTCAGCACAATCATAGGAAGTTTTCCGCCATTCTCTCCGCATATCATAAAATAAACAAATTCCTCTCATAATAGATTCAACGTCTGCCGTACTCAAATCTTTCGTTGAAGGCTTTTTCTCTGCCCGCATTCATATTTATAAGATACGCTTAAATTTCTTGTCCATTTCCGCCTTCGTCATAGCCACAATGGTTGGTCTGCCGTGAGGACAGTTATAAGGGTTCTCCAAAGTCAAAAGCTCGTCTATCAGAGCTTCCGCCTCCGCTAAACTTAACAAACTGTTTCCCTTTACCGCTGCCTTACAGGACATGGACGCAATTTTCTCCTCAATGACCCGTATACTGCCAAAACCCGTTCCCTCGGACAGCTGATCCAGCACTTCCAAAAACATTTCTCTCTCGTCGCAGCCGTATAAATCCACCGGCACGCTGCGCAATGCATACTCGCTTCCGCCAAAAGATTCCGTCTCAAACCCCAGGGAGGCAAACACATCCATGTTCTCCTTTAATATAGTTTCCTCCTGACCGGACAGACTGACAATCACCGGAGGCATTAACGTCTGGGATATCACGTTTTTCTCATGGTACTGCCTCATCAGTCTCTCGTAATTTACCTTTTCATGAGCCGCATGTTGGTCGATCATCATCAGTTTTTCCTCAAATTGTATCAGCCAGTATGTCTCAAACACTTGACCGATAATGCGGAAACGGGATCGATTGTCCGCCGTAAGAATCTTCTCTTCAAACAGATTTAATTGTGACGCTTCCGCAATTTCTTCCGCGGGAAGCTCTGACTGCACAGAAATCCCTTGGCTTGAATCCGTTCCTCTTTCTGCCATGGGTTGATTTGTTTTCTGTCCGGATCCCTCATCGGAGGATGTCCGGACAAATATTGAATTGACCGTATCCGGCTGCTTTGAAATGTCTGCCATATCTTCCGGCAGCTCCGAAGTTTCCGTAAAAAAATCTTCCTCTTCCGGAACCTTATCTGCCGTATTGAGAGAACCTGTCAAAAGAGGTTTCTCCTCCGTATCCGATTTTGCCGTCTGAACCGTCACTTTCTGTGAAATAACATTTTTTTCGACATCATTTTCCGTTTTTTTCACTCTTCCCCACACAGGATTTTGCATAAAATCCTGCATTTGGGGGTTTTGAATCTTCCTCTCTGCGGCGGCCGTTCTATATTTTGAATCTTCCGCAAGCCGAAAGCTTTCCGTGCGCTTTTGTTCAAAAGGTTCCGGTGTCTGCTGCCGTTTTTCCTCCTCCCGTTCTGCGGCGGCTTTCGCCTTCCTCTCCTTCTCATCGGCCAGTGAGGCTTCCGGTATCATTTCTCTGTTCCGCAGCGCATCCCGAACCGTCTCCATCAGGAAATTGCTGAAATCAATGGCATTGCTGAAGCGGACATCCATCTTGGTAGGATGCACGTTTACATCCACTTTATCGGTATCCATGGTAATGTGGAGCACACACAACGGAAATTTGTGCTGCATCAGATACTCTTTATATCCTTCCTCCACGGCCCGGGACACCACATTACTCCTGATAAACCTGCCGTTGATAAAATAAATCTCAAAATTGCGGTTGGAACGCACCAAAAGAGGCTTTCCCAGATAGCCTTCTACATGGATCCCGCCCTTTTCGGCCTGAATCGGCACCAGAGACGCCGCCACATCACGACCGTAAATACGATATATTACCTCTTTCAAATCTCCGTTTCCGGAGGTGTGAAATTTCATTTGATTCCCGGCCAGCAGCTTAAAAGAAACATCCGGTCTGGAAAGCGCCAGATGCTCCATTAAATCTACAACATACCCGCCTTCCGTGGCGGGCTGTTTTAAAAATTTTCTCCTGACAGGAGTATTGAAAAAAAGATTCCGCACAAGAAAAGTGGTTCCGTCAGGCGCTCCCACTTCCTCGAAACTGATTTCCTTTGCCCCTTCCAGCAGGATACGGCTGCCCGTCATACTGTCCCCTGTCTTGGTGATAACCTCCACCTTTGCCACTGCCGCTATACTGGAAAGCGCTTCTCCGCGGAAGCCCAGACTGGAGATTCGCAGCAAATCGGAGGCATCCGCAATCTTGCTGGTAGCATGGCGCAAAAATGCCGTGCGCAGCTGTCCCCGCTCCATGCCGCCGCCGTTATCGGTTACACGGATAAACTCGATGCCGCCATCCCTGATCTCTACGGTGACTGCTCCCGCACCCGCATCAATGGCGTTCTCCACCAGCTCCTTTACAACGCTGGAGGGACGCTCCACCACCTCACCCGCCGCAATCTTGTCTATGGTCTCCGAATCCAAAATATGTATCTGTGCCATAATCCTCCTCGTTAACTCATTGCTGTCTCTTTACACCTGCCAGCGGTTCTTCAGTCTGTTTTGCAGCCGATAGAGTGTATTTAACGCATCGATGGGCGCCATAGTGTTGACTTCCAACTCCATCAGCTCCTTTATGACGTCTTCATCGGTAACGGTATCAAAAAGTGACATTTGTGCCAGATCCAGCTCGTCCAGTTTCGGTTGTTTCTTAGGTTTCCCCTCATTCTTGATGTTAACGGATATGCTCTGCACTTTCTCCGTAATGTCATTGTCACTGAGCTGTTCCGCAATTTCTTTTGCCCTGTCAATGACCATATCCGGCACGCCCGCCAGTTTCGCTACCTGAATGCCATAGCTTCGATCCGCGCCTCCCTTAATAATTTTTCTCAGGAATATAATGTCATCACCGCACTCTTTGACGGCAATGCAATAATTATTCACATTGCTCATCTTGCCTTCCAGCTCGGTCAGTTCATGGTAATGGGTGGCAAACAGTGTTTTGGCCCCCAGTAGTTTTCTGTTGCTGATATGTTCTATTACTGCCCAGGCAATGCTCAAACCGTCAAAAGTAGACGTCCCACGCCCGATCTCATCCAAAATCAATAGACTGTCGGAGGTAGCGTTTCTCAAAATATTGGCCACCTCATTCATTTCCACCATAAAAGTGGACTGACCGCTTGCCAAGTCGTCGGAAGCCCCCACTCTGGTGAAAATTCTGTCCACAATACCGATATTGGCACTCTTTGCAGGCACGAAGCAGCCGATCTGCGCCATCAGAACAATCAAGGCAGTCTGCCGCATATAAGTAGACTTTCCCGCCATATTGGGTCCTGTGATCACGCTGATGCAATGACTGCTGTTGTCTAAGAAGGTGTCATTGGCAATGAACAAATCGTTTGTTATCATCTGTTCCACCACGGGATGCCTGCCGTCCTTGATATCAATGGTTCCCTTTTCGTTCAATTTCGGCCGCACAAAATGATTCCGCTCCGATACCAGAGAAAGCGACGCATAGACATCCAATCTGGCTATCCCTTTGGCGGTTCTCTGTATCCGCTCTAATTCCATGGCGATGGATTCCCGAATTTTACAGAAAAGGTCGTATTCCAACGCAGTCAGCTTATCCTCCGCATTTAATATAGTATCTTCCAGTTCCTTTAAACGGGGTGTGGTATAGCGTTCCGCATTGGCAAGGGTCTGCTTTCGGATATAATCCTCCGGCACCATGTCCCTATAAGAATTGGTAACTTCAAAATAATAGCCGAAAACCTTATTATATTTTACTTTTAGATTTTTAATGCCGGTGCGCTCTCTGTCCTGCTCCTCCAGCTCTGCCAGCCACTGCTTTCCGTCCCGCTTGGCGTTTCGGAGTCTGTCGATGGTCTCGTCAAAGCCGTCTTTTATCATACCACCTTCCCGGACGGTAACAGGAGGATCCTCCTCTATGGATGCGCAGATTAATTGATAGATATCTTCCAATCCGTCAATATCTTCCTCAATACCCTTAAGCTCTTCCTTAGAGAACTCCTTCAGAACCGCTTTGATATGAGGAAGCATCTCAAGGGAATTGCGGAATGCAATAAAGTCCCGGGGATTTGCCGTTTTATAAGTAACCTTGCTGAGAAGCCTTTCCAAATCGTAAACGGGATTCAAGTATTCTCTGATCTCATCCCGGGACACACTGTTAAGATTCAACTCCTCAATGGCATCCAGCCGCCTTTCCATCTCCGTCCTGTCGATCAGCGGCTGCTCTATCATGCTCCGCAGCAGTCTGCCGCCCATTGCCGTGCGTGTTTTGTCCAGAACCCATAAAAGAGAACCTCTCTTCTGTTTCTCTCTGAGAGTCTCCGTCAACTCCAGATTCCGTCTGGTGGAACCGTCAAGGAGCATATACTTATTGGTAAGATAAGGAATAATATGGGTAAAATGCGCCAATTCCGTCTTCTGAGTCTCATTCAGATATTGCAGCAATGCCCCGGCGGCAAGCATTCCCACAGGGAAGTCATCAATCCCCAGACCCGTCAACGTATTGACTTTAAAATGTTTTAACAGCACCCGCTTGCAGCCCTCGTCATCAAACAGATGGGGTTCCAGAGCATTGACGGAAATATGATACCTTGCCCGAAGCTCGTCCGCATCGAAACCACTGACTAAAAAAGCTTCGTTACAGATAATTTCCGACGGCTCATATTTCATCAATTCATCGTTCAGTTTTCGTAAGTCTTCCACCTCTGTCAAATAGTAATCACCGGTGGTCACATCCGCCACGGAAATACCGATCTTTGTGGGAGTATATGTAATACACATGAGAAAATTGTTTTTGGATTCTTCCAGAGACTGGACATTCAGGTTCGTTCCCGGCGTCACAATGCGAACTACATCCCTTTTCACCAGCCCCTTTGCAAGCTTCGGATCTTCAACCTGTTCACAGATTGCCACTTTGTATCCTCTGTTTACTAATTTGGTCAAGTAACTCTCCACGGCATGATAAGGGACTCCGCACATGGGCGCGCGCTCCTCCAGACCACAAGCTTTTCCGGTAAGAGTAAGCTCCAATTCCTTGGTGACAGTCAACGCGTCATCAAAAAACATTTCATAAAAATCACCCAGACGATAAAAAAGAATACAATCCTTATATTGCTTTTTTGTCTCCATATACTGCTGCATCATGGGGGTTAAATCTTCCACTGGAATCTGCTGTTCCGGCATCTTAAGTACACTCCTGTTCTTACGCTCTTATAACGAACCGGCCAGTCGCCTTGCACCAATCCCAATCGTCCTGCCTGAAAGGAGACATGCGGTTCGTTCATGTATTGTTTCACTTTTGCCGTATCCGACGTATGCTTTTGTCATATCCATCGGCAATCATACAGATATATAATGCCGCATCAAAAGCTTATTATAACAGCCAAAAGGCAAATGCACAATGATTTGCGCATTTGCCCTAATTCTAGCACAAAATATTGTATTTGTAAATCAGCGGGAGATTCAAAATTTCAGGCAAGTTTTCCGCTCGTTACTGTTCACTCCGTTCACAGCAGCCTATGCACAGAAATCGCAAAAAAGCGATTTCTGATTACCGTGTCTCCGCCGCAGAACCGTTGCATGCCGTCAGTGATGCAGTTCCTCCGCCCGCCTCAAAGCGTCATCAATATGGGAACAGAAATTCTCGTTCCCCACCTTTTCCACAAATCCTGCTTTCTGCATCACATGCATGGGCTGCTCGTTGACATGTGACAGCACCAGATGTATTTTCTTTCGTTTGCAGTCCGCCAGCATTTCTTCCAGATTATGCATGGCAGTAGCATCAATGGCGGAAACACCTCTCATCCGCAGAATCAGGCAATTAATTTTTTCGTCAAGAGTGATGGTCAGAATCTTATCCGCCGCACCGAAGAACAAAGGTCCGCTGATCTCGTAGACGCGTGTATCTTCGGGCACGGTTCTCAGAGACAGACTGTCCGGATCGTCTTCCTCGTCAATATACTTCCATCCTTCCACCTCCGTCACCTCACTCATACGTTTCATAAACAGAAGGGCCGCCATTAAGATACCTGCCTCAATCGCTACCACCAAATCAAATATCACTGTCAGCAGAAATGTCATAATCAATACCGCAATATCGCTCTTGGGTGACGTCCTGCACAGGTAAACAAATTTTCTCCAGCCACACATATTGTAAGCTACCATAAACAGAATGGCCGCTATGGTTGGCATGGGTATCAGTGCCGCATACGGCATCAATACCACCAATATCAGCAATAGAACGATTCCATGCACCATTCCCGCAATGGGAGTGCGGCCTCCGTTCTTTATATTGGCCGCCGTTCTGGCAATGGCTCCTGTAGCCGGGATTCCGCCAAACAGCGCCGAAACAATATTTCCGGCGCCTTGAGCCACCAGCTCCATATTGGAACGGTGCCTGCTGTTTATCATACTGTCGGCAACCACACAGGAAAGCAGCGATTCAATTGCCGCCAAAACAGCAATGGTGAAAGCATCGGGAAGTACATTTCTCACGGTTTCCATCCCAAAAGCAGGAAACGATACCACGGGAAGCTTATTGGAAATCACATACAGATCCCCTATGGTATCCACCTCAAGCTTTAAACCGCCCACCATGGCAATTCCGGCCAGCACGGCTATCAGAGACGGCGGAATCTTTTTGCAGAATCCGGGCAGATACGGCCACAGAATTAAAATTGCCAGACAATACTCCGCCGACCGTTACCGCCTGCCAATTGACCGTATGAATAAATGTAAAAACAGCCTTCAGCTTGTCCATGGTCTCAATCAAAGGTTCTTCCGTCACCACGGTCAGACCCAGAAAATCTTTTATCTGCCCGATAAAAATGGTTACGGCAATACCCGCCGTAAAACCGGTGGTAATCGTATAAGGAATAAACTTAATTAAGCTTCCAAGGCGAAAAAGCCCCATCAAAATCAAGATGACACCGGCCAGCAGCGTAGCAATGACAAGCCCCTCAAAACCGTTCTCCGCGACAATTCCCGCCACAATGGTGGCAAAAGCCGCCGTAGGGCCGGCAATCTGCACACGGCTTCCTCCTAAAAAGGAGATCACAAACCCGGCCGTAATAGCCGTATAAATCCCCTTTTCGGGAGTAACGCCGGATGCCAGCGCCAATGCAATGGACAAAGGCAGTGCGATGATCGCCACGATAATTCCTGCCACCACGTCCTTTATAAACTGTTCTTTTGTATAGCCCTTTATAACCGAAAAAAGCTTTGGTTTTAATTTTTCCATTTGTATCCCCCCAACGTGCTTACACACGTATGCCAATCAATATTTGAATCATTACTTTCAACCTTCCGGATATGCCCTTCGGCGGCACAAATAATTCGTGAGAAAAACCGGTATAACCGCTCTAAGCGTATGATTAGGAAATGCTTTCCGCGGACAGTTCCACAAATATAGGCTCATGATGTACCGCAGGCAGAAACCTTTCCAGCAAATCCGAAAGCTTCAACCGGATACTGGATGTATTCATACAAGGGTGGCATCCGAACCATTCCCCGCCCAGTACATCTCTGTCCATCAGAAGCTGCACTTGATTATCCTTGTCATTCATCAATCCCATAACACTGACGGAACCGGGAGTAGTCTGTAAAAATCGTTCCATATAAACAGCCTCCCCAAAAGACAGCCGGGAACTGTTAATCTGTTTTGACAGATCCTTCGTATGAAACTTCTTATTTCCCGGCATCATCAGCAGATAAAATTTGGTCTTCTGCTGATTGCGCAGAAATAAGTTTTTACAGATTACCCCGTCAAGCATTTCGTCGATTGCTTGACACATTTCCATGGTGCTGGTCTCAAAATGATCAATCCGTTCAAATTCAATTTCCAAACGGTCCAAAAGTTCATATACCGCAAGCTCCCTCTCCCGCCGCCAGCATTTTCTTTCAGGGGACCCCTTCACCATCTGCAGCTTAGGAGGAATCCATTCAATGGCGCCGTCATACCAGCCAGCCTTCCCTTGCTTTTTTACATAGCAGTTGTTTCCTGTGCGGTAGATTACGGATAGAAGATCCCCGGCCTCCACAGACAGCTTTTCGTCGATGTAATCGTCACAATGGGGCTGCTTGTCACTCCAATACCGAATCCATTTGGACGGTACCTCGGCAATCTCTCCGGATTCCAGACGACGGACTTTTACGAAATCTCCGTTTTCTTCCAGCATCTCCACTTTGCTGTCATAATAATTAATGTGAACCTTTGGAGCCGCCCCGGCTCTTTTTTCCATGGCGGCCGCCACGGGAAAATCATCATAACTTGTCCAGCTGATTTCCGGTGAGCCGGACATACAGCCGGAAATCATAATTCCGTTCAGCTGTCCGGCCATCTTTAGGCCGCAGCCACCGTCAATACAGAATATTTTTTTCTCTTTGTCCAGCAAGGGGCTTACATCTTCCCTGTCCTTCCGGTAAATGGAAACCGGATAATGGCCTGTAACCACCGTGTAAGCGTCAAAACAATATCCCTGATTCCAAAAATCATCATTTTTGAGATAAGAATATGCTTCCGTCCCCTCCAGTTCATCCAGATTCTCAGTGGGCACTCCGCCGTGTACAAAAAGGAATTTACCCGCTGTAAGTATAACGGGCCTGCCGGCCAGAAAGTTCAATTCTTCCGCAAAGGCTTCCCGGAGCCGACAGAGATGCTGCATCGCATTTTCCGCCGTAACCTGCCGGATACCGATGCCTAAATCGGCAAGCATCTCATGACAAAAGCTGTTTTTCCATGTGTTTTCCATCCGTTGCAGAAATTCCACAAAACGCTCCCCGGCTCCCGGTGTATCGTCGAGAACAAGCTGTGCACGCCTGATATCCACATTTCCCATAGAAACATAGACAGGATGACGCCTGCTCAAATCCATAACATACTGCACTGTTCTCAAGCTTTCAGGACCCTTGTCAACCAAGTCGCCCACAATCACCAGAATGTCGTCCTCTCCGTACTCCATCTTTTTCAGTAATTGAACGAAGTAATCAAAATGACCGTGAATATCGCTTACGGCCAATATTCGCTGTCCCGGTTCCACATCAATTCTTTCTATTGTCGTGCGCATCTCTCCCGCCATTTTATATTTTAAGCCTCTTCCTTTCTGCCTCTTCTCTTATGCATGGAATTTTTGTTCCCCGCTCTATGCAGCCCAACGCCCCGTCCGGCAGGAAATGAAATCCGGAACTACTTTGTTCCGGCCATTGCGTTGTTAAAATGTCGGGACGATGCCTCCCATCGCCGTCAAAGCAGCTGCACATCGGCAGCATGTCCTATGTAATAAAAACCATGGCACTGATCCAAAGAGACATTTACCAGCTTCCCTATCATGGATGCATCCCCCGGAAGATGAACAAGCATGTTATTCGAAAGTCTTCCCGTCACCATATGATTGTCGTTTTCATTGACCTCTTCTATGAGCGCTTCCATTACCTGCCCCTGATACTTTGCCGCCTGCTCTTTCGCCGTGTCCTGAACTACCTTGAGCAGTTTATCAAAACCTGTCTTCACCTGCTCCTCCGGCACCTGATTTTCCATCGCCGCAGCAGGAGTCCCTGTCCGTTTGGAATAGATAAATGTAAAAGCGTTATCATATTTTACCTTGCGCACCACATCCAGAGTATCCTCCAGATCGGCCTCCGTTTCACCGGGAAAACCTACAATGATGTCCGTAGTAATGGCAATGTCGGGAATCTCCTTCCTGATTTTCAGCGCCAGCTCCACATATTGTTCCTTGGTATAGCGGCGGTTCATGCGGGTGAGGACATCCGTGGAACCGGATTGTAATGGCAGATGCAGATGACGGCAGATTTTCTTTGACTCCTTCATTACCTGAATCAATTCCTCCGACAGATCCTTCGGGTGGGAAGTCATAAAACGGATCCGGCGCAGCCCTTCAATCTTCTCTACTTCCCTCAGCAATTGGGCAAAAGTCATAGGCTCGTCCAAATTCTTCCCATAAGAATTCACGTTCTGGCCAAGCAGCATAATTTCCACCACTCCGTCCTGAACCAGCCTTTCGATCTCACGGATAATCTCTCCGGGTTCCCGGCTCCTCTCTCGTCCTCTCACATAGGGTACTATGCAGTAACTGCAGAAATTATTACAGCCAAACATGATATTGACACCTGACTTAAAGGGATACTTTCGTTCTACCGGCAGATTCTCCACGATTTTATCCGTATCCTGCCAGATATCAATAATCATTCCCTTTTGCTCTTTTTCGTAAACAGTGCATAATAATTCGGCAAACTTAAAAATATTGTGGGTTCCGAAGACAAGATCCACAAAGGAATAGCTCTTCCTTAATTTTTCTATGACGGCCGGTTCCTGCATCATGCAGCCGCAAAGCGCTACCTTCATCTCCGGATTCTTCCGTTTATACCCGTTTAATTCGCCCAGTCTTCCGTATACTCTCTGGTTGGCATTGTCACGAACCGTACAAGTATTAAAAATGACAAAATCGGCTTTTTCACTGTCTGCCTCCGTATATCCAATGTTTTTTAAAATGCCTGCCAGTTTCTCGGAGTCTCTTGCATTCATCTGGCACCCGAAAGTCTGAGTAAACGCGGTCGGGGGCCGGCCGTTTTTCCGTTCAAATTCCCGGACCCATTCCTTACATTTTGCCATAAAATAATACTGTCTGGCCGGTTCCTCCGAAGGCGGCTCCGAGTTTAAATCTATTTTGTCTAAATCCGCTTCATAATACATTTTCCTTGACTTTCTCCTATATCCATTAAATACCAAAGATGAAATGCCTTTTCCCTTTTAGCAATTCCCATACTTTTCTGCCAGCATAATCAGCAGCTCCGTGACCTTGTCCATGGACTGAACGCAGGCGTATTCAAAACGACTGTGATAATTAGCGCCTCCCGTACAGAGATTAGGACAGGGCAGCCCCATAAAGGAAAGTCTTGCGCCGTCCGTACCGCCCCTGACAGGATTTACAACGGGTTCCACTCCCAACTCTCTCAGAACGTCGGAGGCATTTTCCATAAGATGTTCATGCTCTTTCAAAACCTCTTTCATATTATAATAGGAGTCTTCCACCTCAGCGACAACGGTTCCCTCTCCATATTTTTCATTCAAAAAGTATGCGCACATGTTGAAAAGTGCCTTTTTCTGCTCAAACAAGTCTTTATTGTGATCTCTGATAATGTATTCCGCAACGGTTTTTTCTACAGTTCCCTCCATATGATCCAAGTGGAAGAAGCCTTCATACCCTTCCGTATACATGGGATTTTGGAATGCCGGAAGCAGACTCTGGAACTCCTGCGCCACCAAAATCGCGTTGATCATCTTCCCCTTGGCGCTGCCGGGATGTACACTGCGCCCATAGACCGTCAGTCTGCCGGAGGCAGCGTTAAAGGTCTCGTTTTCCAGCTCGCCCAGCTCACCGCCGTCCACCGTATAGGCAAAATCCGCACCGAAAAGCTCTACGTCAAAATGATCCGCTCCCTCTCCGATCTCCTCGTCGGGAGTGAATCCGACCCGCAGCTTACCGTGCTTAACCTCCGGATGCCGCAGCAGATACTCACAGGCTCCCATAATCTCCGCGATTCCCGCCTTGTCGTCCGCGCCCAAAAGTGTGGTGCCGTCGGTGACAATAATATCCTTTCCCTTCAACTTCTTTATCTCGGGAAAATCCTCCACGGAAAGCACAATATGCTCTTTCTCATTCAGCAAAATATCCTCACCGTCATAATTATCCACAATACGGGGCTTTACATCCGTATCTGTCACCGCCGGGGATGTATCCATATGAGCGATAAATCCTAAAACCGGCGCCTCCTCACATCCCTTAGAAGCGGGAATAGAGGCATAGAGATAGCAGTGCTCCTTGTCATAGGTAATCTCTTCCGCCCCCATTTCCTGCAGCTGCCTTGCCAGCAATTCGGCCAGCTTATGCTGTTTTGCCGTGCTGGGAGTGGTTTTAGTGTTCTCGTCCGACTGTGTATCAATCTTTACATACTGCAAAAAGTTTTCAACGGTTTTCGATAAAATCATAATTTCCCTCTTTTCTTCCCGTGAGCATCCTCAGAAAGCATTTCTAATTTTTAGGATAACGCCTTTTGAGAACAAACCTGAACTATTTACACAAACATATTTATCATACCACATTTCAGAATTTCCCACAATTCCAATTTAAGGCCGATAAAAAGCGCCGCAAGCGGCCTTCGAAGAATGCTTCGCATTTTTCGCGCTATGGCAGAATTTCCTATAAACAAAAGCGTTCCGGCGCCTATAGCATATGTGCTGTCTCTTCCAACGATTTATCAGGATTTTCCCGAATCATTTCTTCCCGCTCATATACTTTCATATACTCTAATTCCACCTCCTCATCCATTTTGACCTGTGAAACCATTTCATGAAGCTCTTCTAAATCTTTATTGCAGGCATTGCTTTCAGTTGTATGCTCGAAATAGACCAAAAACTGCCGCAGTTCTCTGGAAGGAATTCCCCTCTGTCCTTTCGTATATAAAAACATAGTAAAGGAACCGTCATCATACGGCATATCCGGTTCTTCTATACAAGTATTTCGAATCGTATAAACCATCCGATTTAATCCAAAAGGGTCAAAGGGAACTGCCTGCAATGTCCTGTCCTTCTCCGGTTCAATGTCATACGACCAAGAAATGCTATCCTGTACGCTTGTTTGTTCCTCTTCCAAATACACATCCAGCCTTGCGCCATGCAGCTTGGGATTGCTCCCGGAATAAGAGCGCTGTGCCACCACCCTTACTTTTTCCGGAGAGCTTTTGAGAATAATTTCCACCAATTTACGTCCAAATGCCGCTCCGAATTCAGGATGTGCCGCCAGCGCCTCAAACAAAAAGTTATCCAGCAAATTCAATTCTTCCAGTTTTTTGACCATTTACAGTCTCCTTTCGTCATTCACGAGGAAGAGACTATATATAGTCCCGAATAAAAACCTTTTGCCCCATCCCCGTTTTTCAATTATATACACAAGGGGATAAGCGGGCGAAATACCCAAGCAAAATGCAGAAATTGACGTTCCTTTTCCCGATATGTCAATATTAAAGTAACATATACTTTTATTTATGTCAATTCTGTATGTCAAAAATTTGTTTCCTTCTCAGAATTGTGTGCTGTTACCGCATGCGGAGCAGGCAGCAGCTGTCTGTTTTTTATGTCACTGCCGATAGTTCCTGATCTGTCTGCACACCTTTGGAGACAAAAACAGCACACAGAGCAGGTTGGGCACTGCCATCAGAGCATTGCAGATATCCGACAGATTCCAAACCACCTCCAGAGAACAGATACAGCCTATAAATGCCATCAATGCATAGACAAACCGATACCAAATATTATAGGATACTTTTCCCTTCATCAGGAATTCAAACGCCCGCTCTCCCTGATAGGCCCAGCCCGCAATGGTGGCAAAAGCAAAAAGCACAATGCTGACACTGATGAATTTCTCCCCCCAGTCTCCCAGCGTGGTCTCAAAAGCAGCCAGCGTCAGAGCCGTCCCTGTCAGCGGCGCCCCCTGTGCATCCGTCATGCCGAACGCTCCCGATACCGCCAGCGCAAGTCCCGTCAGGGAACACATAACCACGGTATCCAGAAACACCCCCGTCATACTGATGTATCCTTGCTTTACGGGATCCCTTGTATCTGCCGCCGCGGCGGAAATTCCGGCGGCTCCCAGTCCGGCTTCATTGGAAAAAATTCCTCTGGAGACACCCCAGCGCAAAGACTGGCCCGCGGAGACAAGAACCGTGCCGAACAATCCTCCCGACACCGCCCGGGGACAAAGGGCGGCCGTAAGGATTCCTCCTGCGGCAAGGGGCAGATTCCTCCAATGGGTCAAAATAACGGCAATGGTACCCAGAAGATAAAAGATTCCCATAAAGGGAACCATTAGCTGAGTCAGCTTTGCAATGTGGCTGATTCCCCCGAGAACAATCAAAATCGTCAATAGAGTCACCGCCAAGGCAGTGGCCGCCTTGGGAACCTGAAACGTGACATACAGTGCATCCGCAATGGAATTCGACTGGGTCATGTTTCCCATGCCGAATGAAGCGAGAACGGCAAACAAGGAAAAGAAAAACCCCAGTATTCTTCCCGGTGTCTTCCCCGGAAGCGCCCTGACCATGGTATACATAGGACCTCCCACTGTCTCACCCGCTTCGTTCCTGCTTCGATATGTAACGGACAAAGTGCTTTCCACAAGCTTAGTCGCCATTCCTATGAGACTGGTAACCACCATCCAGAACAGCGCCCCCGGTCCTCCCAATGCCATGGCCGTGGCTACTCCCACAATGTTACCCGTGCCCATGGTGGCCGCCAGCTCCGTGGTCAGGGAAGAAAGAGCCGAAATCTGTCCGGAAGAGCCTTTCTTTCCCGCTGCCGTCTGGCGAGAGACGTCATCGGCCGCCTTCCGCTCCCTTCCTAAAGCACAATCAAAAGCAAACTTAAGATTTTTAAGGGGCAGAAACCGCAGACTGATCATCAGATACATCCCCGTTCCCAGCAGCAAAAACAACAGCCAAGGTCCCCATACCAAATCATCAAGCTTTCTAATCCATTCTTCTATTTTCAACGCTGTCAACCTCTGTACTATTTGTAAAATATATCAGTACAAAGGTTTCTATATTCCTCTTATTCCGTTATTTCACAGAAAAAATTCAGCCGGCACTTTTAATCGGACCGGACAAACTCGGGAATCAATTCGTAAACAGCCGGAAAGCCTACGGTGATATCTTGTAATTTCCACGGATAGGGCACGGACTCTGCTATCTCTATACGAAAAATCAGACTGCTGTCTCCGTATGGAAAGGTACCTTCTAATCTGTTTCCGTCATTTGAGGATCTAAACAGCGGCGGATTCTTCTGCAGAAAGTCTCCCCACTGTTCCACCCATTGAAGTTCGTCCGCCGTCATTTCTGCCTCCTCCCATTCGGTATTTAACAAATAGCTCTTGCTTGTGCTTGTGCTTTCTACAAAATCTAAGTCATAATTTGCATCACCTTTGTCCGTTACATCATGTCTTATCTCTTCCACAAAGCCTCTATCATACAAATAATAACTATACCAGTCATAAAAATTCGTCTCCGCAATCCCGCTGAAATAATAAGCGGTAGTCTCCCACGAATGCAAATAATCCTCATAGGTTGATAAGCCAAGAAAACGGTTTAAGCTTAAATTATAATCGCCGTAAGCTTTATTATGGCGGTCACTCCACATTGCTCCCCAATCCGCATGAATGCCATAAACTTCGCCCGTATTGGCCTCCACCAGAAATTTGTACGCTGCCCCCTCCTCCTTCGCAGACTCCAGTTCAATATACCATAGGATAAAATTGACTCCTTTGGCATAATCATCACTATAAATCACATATTGCTTCCAATCCTTGACCTCGCAGGAAAAATAAGCTTCCGAAAGAAGTCCCATATCGACCAATGTTAAAATATTATCTCTGTAAATCCCATGATCCGACTTCAAAAACGCATCCAGCTTCTGATAATCCGTCAGTTCCTCCGATGCCACATAAAAATTTGCGGATTCCGTCCGGTTTTCTGCAAAATTCACCATCCGCTGGTAAAAAGAAGTTTCATAATTTGTGCTAAGGACAGCCACATCCGTATTTTCTCTCTCTTCCAGCACGGTGTCTCTGCACTGTCTGCCGTCCTGAAGCCCAAAGACCCATCCCGGACTGAAAAACGCCACGCCAACCAAAGCAATCAGAGCGGACACGGAAACAATATATAATAATTTTTTGGAATGCTTACCCTTGCTTTGTTTTCTTTTTCCGCGCATTTGTCCTTTCCTTCTTTGCCGTCCCCGCCGGGAAGACCACCTTCATTACCGTTCCTTCTCCCAGTTTGCTGTCAATCTGCAACATTCCCCCGTGAAGTTTTATAATCTTATAACACAGCGCCATGCCGATACCTGCACCGCCCTCTTTGCGGGAACGGGATTTGTCCACCATATAAAATGCCTCGGTAATACGGCTGATCTCCTCCTGAGGAATCCCCCGGCCGTTGTCCACCACTTTAATCTCATAATCACCGTTGGGCAGACTGCTCCCTTTTAACAAAATGAATCCTTGTTCTCCCTTGTCCATCGCCTTCGCCGCATTATCCAGAAGATTATACAGCAGCGAGAGCAAAAGCTCCATATCCCCGCGGATAGTTCCCTTATCCATATCCACCTTTCCGCGGATATTTCTCTGCATCCAAATAGGCCTGACGGTAGCCCGGATATTTTCTTCCAAATGCTTTGTCTGGATCAGCCTTTGTTCCAAAGGATTCTTATCCATGCTGACCAGTTCCAACAGCTTATGGGACAGGCTTTCCAATCGTTTTCCCTGACTATAGATATAAAAAGTGGCCTCCGCCCTCTCCTCCTCCGATATCTTCATGGAATTCATCATATCCGCATAACCGATAATGGAAGTAAGAGGTGTCTTCAACTCATGGGCAAACGCCGCCGTGAAATCTTCTTTCTGCTTTGCCTCCAGCGCTTTTGCCTCCGCCTGCTCCACCAGCCTGTCCGCCATACGGTTGAAGCTTCTCGCCAGCTCTCCGATCTCATCACTGCTTTTGTTATAAGAGCGCAGATCCATCCTTCCGTCGGCAATCTGCTTCGCCACACGATCCAGACTGCGGATGGGTCTGGTAATATATCTGGACAAACCGTAGATACCGATACTTCCCACCGCCAAAAGTCCCAGAAGAGCCGTCCTATACTGCCGGAGAAGGTTCTGCCTGTCTTCATAAATCGGAGTCAGTTCCCGGCACAGCCCCAGATACAATGGCTTCTCTGCCGCAGAGGTAACGGAAACCATAAACATATAATAGGCATCCTCGAATTTTCGGACACAATAACCATAGGTGTTTCCGGCATCTTTCAAAGAGCTCACCAAACCGGCCACTTCCTGATCAAATCCCCATCCGGCCACATATTCCTCTCCCGTATAGTAAGATCCGTCATCCTTCAGCACAAAAAGACGGCTCCCATCCCGCTCCACACTGTGCGTAATGCTGTCCAAGGTTCTGCTGACCGCATAATCCTCCCCGAATTCTTCCGTGGAACGATACCCCATCTCAAATAGAAAAACAAACATCCGGCTCTCGCTGTTCCCTCTTTCAATCTCCTTATTTAAGAGCTGTGTGAAGTTGGAGGAAAGCATCCAAATGCCGAAACCCATAAAAATAGCAGTCAATAATGCAGTTGTAGTAAGAAACAGCTTATCCGAAAATCTCATTCCGCCTCCAGACGATACCCCACTTTATACACCGCGGAAATTTCGTTATCCCAATTCAGCTTTTTCTTCAATCTCTGAATATGCAGATCCACCGTCCTGCTCTGCCCCACATATTCCCCTCCCCAGACCGTCTCGTAAATTGTCTCACGATACAGAGCAATATTTCGGTTTCTGACAAGCAAAAGCAGCAGATCAAATTCCTTCATGGTAAGAGGAATCTGCTCGCCGTTTCTGGTGACGGCTCTGGAAGCGGTGTCTATGACAATATCAAAAACCTCCATCACATTTTCCGTCTTATGATATCTGCGGAGAACCGCTTCCACTCTGGCCAGCAGTTCTACAATCTCGAAAGGCTTGGTCAGATAGTCATCCGCCCCCATTTTCAAACCCTTCACTTTATTTTCCGTAGTTCCGAGAGCCGTCAGGAAGATCACCGGAAGCTCCAGCGTCCTTGCATAATCCATCAGCTCATATCCGTTGATACCCGGAAGCATCACATCCAGCAGCACCAGATCCGGCTTCTCCGTCTCCATATAATCGGCAGCGGTTTCCCCGTCGGCGGCCCAAACACAGTTATAACCCGCTCTTCTTAAATTCATTTTGATCAAATTTGCAATAGGTTCCTCATCCTCTGCAATCAGAATTTTTATCATTTTTATTCAACCTTCCCGTCATGCCGACGCAGCCGGCACAAACCTAACATTTTGCATACCGTAATTTTGTACCCTGAATGTATCAATATTGTATCACACCCCTTTTTCCAATGCAAAACGCTTCGCCATTGCCTTTAAATACTTCTCGTTGCGGCCGGCCGCCACAAGCATAGGAGCACAGGCATCTCTGCCGCTGATCCGGAACATAAAAGCTTCTTTTTTAAAATGCTCCGAATAGTCCGTGACAAAATCCAAAATTCCCCTCCTGATTTCCCGTATCCCCTCCTGATTCTCGTCTCGGTTTCCGAACCGCAGTCTGACCTCCCGTCCGTCCTCCGAACAAATGCCGGCAGACTCCTCCCCCTCAAAACCATATCCCAGAAACTTCCTCTGGCAGGAGGACAGTAGAAGTTCCCAATATACATTGTAGTCCTTATCGGGGTCATGCTTTTTCATTACATCCCTGTTGTGCGACTGGGAAAACAAATAAGACACCAGCTTTCCGTTCTGTAAGAAAATTTCTCCGGCATCCGGCTCCGCATTATGTATCGTGTTGGTTCCGGCGATGATTCCCGTGATCTGGCAAGGCAGTTTCCACACTTTCTCTACAAGATAGGAAAGGGATAGGGCCCCGCTGCCCGCCCAGCCTATGTCAACGGCCGCCGCCCGGTTTATACCTTTCAATTCCTTCTCAAAATATACTTCCGCCGCTTTTTGTCCCTCTCGGTAAATAGAGCATATCTCCTCATAATGGGTTCGAAGAAAGCTTTTCAGCACATCCACATTTTTATCCGTCAATTCCTCCGACAGCCGCAGAACAGGGTAAGGCTCTCCGCTTTTTGCGGACTGTACGGTCTCTGCGGATGCGTCGCCCCCGTCTGGCAAAAACGCCCCCAGCGGCTGTAAATCCATTCCTTCCAAAATCTCACCTACGGATATGCCTTGGTTAACCTTATGATAAAGATATCTGCGAAAATAATCGTAGCTGTCATACTCGGCCATCAGCTTGGTGGCTGCTCCTCTGGACCAATAAATATAGGCCGTATTCTCTCCGGGGTACATCCTGTCATAAACCTCTTTTAAAATATCCCCGTCCCGGGACAAAAACAAAAGCTTTTCTATAGGATGACTGCGACAGTATTCATGAATGAAGCAACAGTACCCCAGCACAAACAAACCTCCGTAGATAAAGCCGTATTCGTATTCTATAGAATACGCCGCACCGCCCCGGTATAAACGATTATTTACAATTCCGCGGTATGCTCCCCCCGTCAGCGGAGACATGTCACAGGCGCGGTAATCCGATGACCGTTTATTTACATTGGGGTAATACACCGCTTGAAAACCGCATCTCTCCGCCATTTTCACATCGCTTTGTTCATTGTCCCCCACATGAACCAATGACGCTTCCGGCGGAAGCTCTTCCCGAACCCGCTTGTAAAGCTCTCCGGATCCCTTATTTTTCCCGTATTCACAGGAAACGTACAGCTTCTCCAATCCCGAATATCCGTTTTTTTCCAACAGCTCCCCTAAAAATGCCTGAGGAAGGTACATGTCGGATATACAGATAATTTTCTTCCCTTGGGCACGCAATGCATCAAATACTTTCAGCATAAAAGGATTGGCATAACAAAATTCTTCTTCCAGCTCCCGCTCCCACAGCATACCTTTCTCTGCCGGAATGCCCGTCTCTCTCTCTATGCGTTTCCATATCTCCTGAAAAGTGACCTCATAGTGTCCCCGCTCCCGAAAGCAGTCCCTGCGTGCCAGCGCCTCCTGCTCCACACGGATTCTCTTGATATCCAGAAGCCCCAGCCTGTCGCCTAAAAAATAGAACAAATCCGCGGGAGCCGAAAAGGGCCGGAAAATCAAAGTGTCAAACACGTCGAAGGAAATGACATCATACTTTGACAATCTTTCCGCAAAGTCTTCAACCGTCAATCCTTCCTTGGTGCAGAACATAGATTCCGGCTCCTCCGGCAATTGCTTTTCCTCATAAATTTCCGCCGCTTCTTCTCTGGCAAGGAAACGACAGAACAAACAGTAATAGCAAACGTTCAATAAAAGCAGATATGCATAGGATACAAGTCTTCCTCCCGTCCCTCTGTGGTCATGGATTTTATGGTATCTGCTTCTGATTCCGCTGTGGCGGTTCACCAGAAAATTGTATATCCGCATTCTCATTTTCCATCCTCCAAGTGTGCTTTCATACCGATACCGAGTCTTCTACCCTTTTCATCCGAAATAATATTTTCCCTTTGCCCCTCCGGTAAATTCTTTGATCCGGGATATAAACCGCTCACCGTATTTCTCATATTTATGTTCCCCCACTCCGGTGACGCGCAGCATTTCCGCCTTGTTAAAGGGCAGCTTGACACACATATCCACCAAGGATTTGTCGGAAAAAACAATGTAGGGAGGAACCGATTCCTCCTTGGCAATTTCCGTGCGCAGTGTGCGCAAAACTTCAAAGCATTCAAGCCCTTTGGAATTCAGTACGTCCGACTTACGGCTCCGTTTCCCTTTCGAAGAACCGTCGGTTACACCGGATGCACCAAAGCTTCCTCCACGCGCCGCGGAAGTCTCGGACTTAGGCGGCAATTTCAGCATAACCTTCCGCCTGCCGTCCGCTACTTCTGCAGCCAAGGGCGCCAGCTTTAATAACGCATACTTGTCCGCCGTCTGATGCAGTACACCGTCCTGAAGAAGCTTCTGAATCAGCTTTTTGATCTCCGTCTCCTGAAGCTTCCGTAGTCCCCCATAAGAGGCAAATCTGCTCACATTATACTCCCTCAGCTTTGCGGTATCCGCTCCCATCAGCGTCCCTGTCACTACATTAATACCGTACCTGCCGCCCTGTTCTCTTATGCATTGTATCACTTGAAGAGCTTCCTCAGACATGTCCTCTTCCTTGTACTCCTTATTACAATTAGAACAATTTCCGCAGTCGCCGCCTTTTTCCCCAAAATACCGGAGAATGTAATTTCGCAGACAGTCTGTGGTAGTACAATAAAAATTCATGACCCGCAGCCGTTCTTCGTCCCGCTCCCGGATGGCCTGAAGCTCCTCCTCGCCGAAATTCTCCTCTTTCTGCTCTTTATTTTCTATTAAAAAGCGGTTTACCATCACATCCTGAGGGGAATACAGCAGGATACACTCCGAGGGCTCTCCGTCCCTTCCCGCACGTCCCGCTTCCTGATAATAATTTTCCATGCTTTGCGGCATGTTATAATGAATCACATACCGCACATTGGATTTATCAATACCCATTCCGAACGCATTGGTAGCCACCATGACGGGCTTCACGTCATAAATGAAATCGTCCTGATTACACTTGCGTTCCTCTGCAGATAATCCGGCGTGGTATCTGGCAGCAGGCAGATCCATCCGGCAGAGCAGCTCATGTACCTGTTCTACATTTTTGCGGGTGGCGCAGTAAATAATGCCGCTCTCACCGCTGTGTCCCGCCACATAATCCAGTAAAAAGGTATTTTTGCGCTTCGGTGTCTCCACCCCGAAATAGAGGTTTTTCCTGTCAAATCCCGTGATTAGAATCTCCGGATCCTTTAGACCCAGCACACAAATGATATCTTCCTTTACCGCCCCCGTGGCTGTGGCCGTAAACGCACTTAATACAGGCCGCGCGGAAAGCTGCCCCACAAACCGGACAATCTTAAGGTAGCTCGGACGGAAATCCTGTCCCCACTGGGAAATACAATGGGCTTCGTCAACGGCAACCATACTGATTTCCACCTTTTGGGCAAACCACATAAAAGAAGCTGTCTCCAAGCGCTCCGGAGCAACATAAATAATCTTATACCGTCCTTCCGCAGCATACTGCAAAGCCTTCGCTATTTGGTTTTCCGTAAGGGAGCTATTGATAAAGGCAGCATGTATACCCGCATGGTTCAAAGACTGAACCTGATCCTTCATCAGGGAAATAAGAGGAGATATGACCAATGTAATTCCGGGAAGCATCAGCGCCGGAACCTGATAGCAAATGGATTTCCCCGCTCCGGTAGGCATGATGCCCAAAACGTCCCTTCCGCTCAAAATGCCGTCTATCAAAAGCTCCTGCCCTTCCCGGAACGCATCATATCCGAAATATTTCTTTAATACCGCAAATTTGTCCAATCTGTAACCTCCATGCTTAAGCTCTGTTTCAAACACGGAAATATCATATCACAATCTGCGGCAAAAGTCATTCAAAAACTGTATTTTACTGCAAAGGCAATAACCGGTTCATGTTGCTTTTTGCCCTTTATATCATAGAAAACTTTTTCAGAACCTCTGACGCATCCTCCCGCCATTCTGATGTACGGAGACTTTCTAAAAATTGATATGCTTCTTGCGAGAGATCCTTAAATTTGCAAAAGCTGTATATAACTTCTTTGCGGTATTTCTGATCCTTTGTGTTTTGAAAAGCGTGAATCAGCGCATGGGCGTTTCCCGGCTCCTGCCACATAAATTTCCATGTTGGTGTTACATCATAACCGGCCAACAGCTCAGAATAGAAATTTTCACACCATGTAAGGAAATCCGGGCTGCCCTTTGGATACATGGGCGCCCTGTCACAATCGTAATCCATATACACTACCCGCCCCCGCTGGGGGCCAGTCACAATCAAATAAGCAATATATGTCAGATCCATGGCGCACAGACTAATCGTTCCATCTGTTCGATCCCCTTCCCAATCACTATCACCACCATACAATTCTTCCCATTCTGTTTCCGCCAGTTTACAAGCCAACTGCTCTGATACCCGACGAATTCCTTCATCCACTTTTCTCATAGGATTGAAATCTGCAAAAAATGTACCCGGACACGCCCCGCCCCGGCCTACTTGGGTCAGGTAGTACACATACTCTACAGGAAGCTCTACGCCTGACTTTTTCTCAAATTCTCTGATATCCGATAACTGAACGGGAGAACTGATTTTCCAATGATGGTAAAGAGAGGCATAGTAGTGTTTTTGATATGCCGGAGTGCGGGCAGTTTCTTCAATCATGGCTTTAATTCTGTCGCACTGTGCAAGCAATGTAGAATCCTCAAGCTGATACATCAAACATTTCCTCCATATCATGTGATAAACCCAATTAATCCGTTGTATGAAAAGGGATTATGGCTCCCCTACAGCAACGGCGCAACAGCTTTCATCAGACGCCCTGCCAATTTCACCCTCCATTTTTCATGGCGGATCGTTTCTGCCGTAACCTGCCTGCATTTGGCAAGTGTGGCCTGAAAATCATCTTCGATATCCCGGATGCAGCCCGTGCGGTACATATAGGTAGCACATTCAAAATGATGGTACAGGCTGCGGTAATCCAGATTAATGGTTCCCACCACCGCTTCCGCCATATCGCTTACAAACACCTTGGCATGGACAAACCCCGGAGTATATTCATATATTTTCACCCCGGATTCCAACAAGGAAGCATAATGGGTTTTTGCCAAGGCATAGGGAATGGCTTTGTCAGGGATTCCGGGCAGAATCAAAATCACCTCCACACCCCTCTCGGCGGCAAATCTCAGGGCAGTTTCCATCTCACCGTCCAAAATCAAATAAGGCGTCATAATATGTACAAAGGACAGGGATCTATTCAGGATATCCATATATACCCTTTCCCCCAGCTTTTCACCGTCCAGCGGGCAATCCCCGTAAGGGATGACATATCCCTCTGCCTCTGCCACGCTCACGGAAGGATAGGATAAGAAATGCTTGTACTCCTCCTTTTTTTCATCAATCCCCCACATCTGTAAAAACATTAGGGTAAAACTTTTAGCGGCTTCTCCCCGCAGCATTACGGCTGTGTCTTTCCAGTGCCCGAATTTTATCCTTTGGTTAATATACTCATCCGCAAGGTTTACACCCCCGTTAAATGCCGTATGGCCGTCAATGACCAAAATCTTCCTATGATCCCGGTAATTATAGCAGGTGGAGACAAAAGGCGATACCGGCGCAAACACTTTACATTGGATCCCCAATGCTTTCAGCCGCTTGGGGTAATCCCTAGGCAGCAGCGCAAACTCGCAGGTTCCGTCGTACATCATGCGGACGTCCACCCCTTCTGCAGCCTTTCTGGCAAGGATTTCCAATATCCTCCCCCACATAATCCCCTCATCCACAATAAAATATTCCATGAAAATAAAATGCTGCGCCTTCTCAAGCTGTTTCAGCATCTCCTCAAACTTGTCCTCCCCCAAGGGAAAGTATGTCACGGAGGTTTTGTCAAATACCGGATGACAGCCGCTCCTATGCATATAATGCGCCAGCGCCGCCACCCCCGGATTCTCCTCTGTCAGCCGTTTCATTACTTCTTTCGACTGAGGAATACTTTCTTTCGTACCGGAAATAATCCGGTCAATACGCTTTTTCAGCGCCCTATGGCCAATCTCACTCTGCGTATACCAAAACAAAAGCACGCCGAACACAGGCATGAGCATAATCACAATCAGCCATGTAACCTTAGCCGTTGCATTTATCTTACTGTTCAGGAGATATATCACCATAAGGACGGTGAACAGCACCGTCCCGCCGAAAATATGGGGCAGAAATTCCTTAAACCATTGAAAGATACTGAATAAAATAAGCACCTGAAAAACAAGCAAAAATAGAATCAAACCGAAACGGCTGAATATGGCGTGGATAATGCCTTTTTGTCCCTTTTTCAGCAAGGTAATCCCTTTATTTTTATAATCCTCTATCATATTCCGGCCTTCCTTTTCTCAATGTAAAAATAAAACCCTATCCCTGAAACACTTTTGGGGACCGCCTACAGAAACGGCCGCCTGAGTATGCAGGAAAATATAGTTTATATTATAAACCGTACAGCAGCAGGAAGGTCAATATACAATTCATAAAATGTTTCCCTATTCCATTTTTTTAACCGTTCAGACAAGCACAGAACGGTTATCTTTCGTTCATTATCCACAGAGTAAGCTGCCGTAACGTCTCCCCGGTGTCCACAAATGCGCAGTATCGTTTTCAGGCGCTATACACTTTATCTATTCAGCCTGCCTTCCAATTTGCCCTGTATCTTTAATTTAACAATTTCTTTATCAAATAAAGGCGGGGTAGGTTTATATTCTTTGTTCATCTTTTGCAGATTATATTCTTTCAATTGGAAGTCCCGCAGCTTTTCATAATCAACCGTACCTACAAGCACTGTAGCGTTATTCCCGCCCTTTGTTTTTATGATATCTTTCATTTCCGTTTTAGATGGCATTGTGATTCTGCTGTCCCCATAATCGGAAGAGTTTACCTGCACACAATAACAGTGCAGGTCTCTGCTCAGGGATTCCAGAATGTTACTGTAATAATTTGTGTCTTTATTCCATTCTACCGCTACAAGCACATCGGCAAATGCGGAAAACAAGGCCCTGTCCTCAATGGATGCCAGTTCAAAACAACAATACACAGGAAACCAGCAGTCACGCCAATGGTACAGCTCATAGCTCTTACCGGATACCTCGCACAACCGATATCCATGAATCATCTCCAGCTCATGAGGGGCATAATGATTTTTCAAATGGAATGAAAGCACCGCACATCTATAGCCTGTCTCCTCATAAGGGAGAACCACCGCTGTATAATTATAGACTCTGCCTTCATGGATGATATGTTCGATTCCGGCAATCAATGCCATATTATTTTTGGTACAGGTACGTATCATGGCGGGCAGCCATTCTATCGGCACGCCGGCTTCCGGCAGTACTAGCATATCTGCCTTTTCCGATATGGCGCTGTTTACAATATGCGAAAGAGCTTTATAGCGCTTATAAGAGCGATTGGGATTTCCTTTCACCAATCGTTCAAAATTACTGTATGCCAATTCGATATTTGCAACGGCGATTCTCAGTTTTCCCTGCCGCTGTAAACCTACGGATATCACAGGGATATCCTTTTTCCCTTTTAAATCTGTTTTGGAGGCACGTATTGCCTGATCTACCCCATTCACACGCACGCGGAAATTTATTTTTATATATTGCTTCTTGATGGAGTCCATATCGCATAATGCCTTTGACTGCCTGTATGGCTTTCTCTCTTTTTCCGCATTACTGAGCCATGATACCACTAATTCCCTGATATACAAATCATACATTGTAACCATATAAGGGAAAAATACATATTCGCTGTCCTCTCCGGAAGACGCTCGGCCGGGAACGCCGTTTCCGGAGAAAACATTTATGGAAGGCTTGGCCTTCTGCAATCCCCTTCTGCCGGATTCCTTTTTGTCGGATTCTTTCAACAGCGTGGAGAACTCGTACAAAGCTATTTCTTCCGAATCGTCCGCATTTTCAAACCATTCTTTTCCCAGAACATCCGGCAGAACAGGCAGAATGTACTTATCGTACATACGTGTGAGCAGATACTGTCTCCGATCCTCCGATATATCCTCCAAATCCCTCTGAAAGCTGTTTGCAAATATCCCTATATGCTTCCTTACATCAGACCCCCAGACAAGAGAAAGCGCCCGCACCCAAGCGGAATAAAGGTAATCCTGAAGATTCTGCCGTACATCCTCTTCACAGCCCTCCCCATCCCCGACACATTTTAACAGTTTCACTGCCGAAAAAATATTTTTCATAAACACCCCCAAAGCTTTCCATTGGGCATTCACAACAAATATTTCAATTACTTTTTCCCAAGTGATGTAGTTATCAATAATCACATCGGGCGTATAGATTTGGGAAATATCCTGTGCAAATTTGTTTTCCACCTTGTCATTGATCAAGCTGCTGATTCTCATATATTTCCCCAGCAATTTGGATAATGCAAATTTATTGATGGAAATTCCGTCTACCCCGCGGAACTTGTTGATGCTCTCTTTGTTGTCAATATCGTAGATTTCACTGTAATCATTTGCGTCAAATACAGCCTCATCCTCCGGCAGGAAACGGAATTCGCTTTTATTCTCCGTAATCTGATTCCTAAAACACTGCAAAAGAGCGCTGGACTCCCCATGCTTAAAATAGAACATTTTCACCTTTGCGTTCTGTAAACAAATATGGCTGTCTGAATCCTCCGCAATATTATAAATCTTGTTCAGCGTATACCGGACTTCCCCCTCGCCGCCAGTATCTTTGGTAAAAAGGGCATATTTATCACAATTCTTCTCCGATACAAAACCACTCCATCTGCTACACTTGGAAAGGCAGTATTCCAACACCTTGTCGGCATTCACTTCCTTCCCGTTCATCATTGCATACAGTTCGCTGTTTCTTTCGACCTTATCCACGATGATAATATCATCCACATACCGCCCGAAGTATAACGGGTTCCATCCGTCGGAAACGGCCTTATCAAATCGTTTTAAACACCAATTTCCCAATACATTGGAGGGCAGAAACCCTATAGGAAGTATATTCCGGCCTTGAAATTTGCCGGAAAAAAGTCTGGAATACTTCTCTATGACTTTCCGCACAAACGTGTTTAATCTTCCGGCACATATTTCCGTGTCACCGTCAATCTCTTCCTCCGGTAATTCATCACTGAAGACTCCTTCCTCCAGTATTTGCCCAAAGGCTTTTTGGCTCAAATCCACACTGTAAAAGAATCGTTCAAAATCCATTGTAAACACAATGATGTCTTGGTTATTATGAATACTGTTTTGTGCCAGCTCCAGCGCCGAGTCCCTCCAGCTCTCATACTGTTGGAAATATGGTTCAAACAAATAAGGGGAATAAGAAATAGCGTCTTCTTCCTCCAATTCCTGAATCATCAGTTTTCTCATCCTGTTCCCGTAGGATTTATCATACAAATCCTTATCCAGCTTCCAGCCTATCATCAACAGCCACAATACGCCTAATATATGCCCTTCCACATCCATACTGATAAAATATTGCAGTTTATCAATTTCGGTTTCCTTGGGTACGCTGTTTGTGATGAAGGATACCCCCTTTTGCCTTTGCCTTGGGCTGTCCTTTTGTGGGTGGTCTTTTTGTGCCTTCCCTTTTTCCGCCTGCTCCTTTGAATCTGCCAGACTTTTCGGAAAGGCTTTAAAGGAAACACTCTTCAGGATCTTTTTCTGCAGCGCTTCCCATTTATCGTTGTCGTCGCTTACCAGAGCCCTGTGAATTCCCCTCAGTTTCCTGTCAATTGTCCTCGTTTTTCCGTTAACCGACCCGTTTTCGTATTCCACCAGCTGCTGCCGAAGCAGCAGCTGGGTCTTATCGAAATAAATACTGCACTTTAGCTTTTTGTATGCTTTTCTCACCAACTCTTCTGTATATTCCATAGTGATACCTCGTGTGTGCTTATTTACTCTGACAGTCGCTTCGTGTAATCAGATTATATTATCTTATGTGCTTTACTGCAAGAGGTTCTATCCCATCAAATCCACAATTTTTTCATATACCCTCTGGCAGTTATTATGGTCATTATAAGCAAAAAATCCGTCTATCCTCTCCCTATACATAGCTTTTAACGCACAACCGCTATTCACATATGAAATGATTCCCTTGACTAGAGTTTCTAAATCATACACTACCTCCCCGAATCCGTCTTCCTCGTATTCAAAATATCCCTTTTGATAGGTATGTTCTCCGGAAAAGAATCTGTTTCTGTCAAACTGGGCATATAATACAGGCTTTCTCAAATAAGCAAAATCCATTGCCGTAGAAGAATAGTCCGTAATAAGCAAATCCGCTTCTGCAAACGCTTCCCGGTAACTCTTATCCGATTGGAAGAAAAGAACTCTGTCATCTTTGTCAAACAGATCCATACTGCCGCGCAGATTGGTATGAGGTAAAAAGCATAAGGTATATCCCTGTACTGCACATGCTTCTAACAGAGCGCTGTCATTGAGTAATCCATTATAAAACTTATAAAAATCTGTTCCTGCAAAATCGTCTCTTACCTGCACGGCATCCTTGTCCGATTCTGCAGCATTGAAATCCTTCATCAGCCATTTCCGCCATGTGGGCATTACTAAAATGTATTTTTTCTCGTCATGATATAGACGGTCATATCTGGGCAGCCCCGTCAGCCAAATATGCTTATCCTCATAATAATAATTGCAGTCACGAATGGACTGCGCCTCTCTGTACGCCGAACAGATAAAGCCGTCTATATTCTTATTATAACGGTTAAGCCATTGGCTTAAGTCATCTTTAATGACTCCGTGCTGCAGAAATACATACTTTTTTCTGCAGTATAAGTCTTTATATATATTATTTACATGCTTTTTCCTCCATACCGGATCAATAATGTATTCGTCCGCCTGTGATGAAATGATACAATCCGCAATTAAGTGGAGAAGCATATGTTCTCTGGAATCCTGCTCTACTACCTTACCCATAGCGGATAACCTTTCATAATCTGCGGAATCCTTGGAAATTACAAAATAAACTTCCGCTTTCAGGTCATTTCTGCCCGCTAAGTATTGGAAAAGGGCCTCTCCGTTGTCATCCCCGTTATGATAACGGTCGGAGACCAGCCAAATCTGCTTTCTGTTCCCGCTCCATGCTTTTCGGTTAAGAGCCTGCTTTCTGACAGCAATTGCCTCCATAATTTCCGGAAGCTCCCCGCACTTCTCATGAAGGATTTGTTCCTCAAATTCCTGTTCAAAATCCGGTATCTGCATTATGGAAGACATATTCCATATGGATAATTTGTTTCCGTCCAACCGGATTGTCCAATTGCATTCCGAATAATATGATCGGGAAAATTCATTGGAAATAGGCATAAACTTCCCTAAAACAATCCTCGACCTAATAATATCCATGCCATTGACAGTAGTGCCAAAATATACTTCTCCCGTATCGTTTGATACCAGTGGAATCTGAATTTTGAAAGCATCTACATATAAGGCATCCTCTCCCAAGATTCTTACATTTCTGTTTTTCCCAGTGTCACTGTGTTCAACAGACCGCTTTTCTCCGTTAAACAAAATCCAATTTTCACAATCCGGTTCCAGATTTGCATAAAATCCCTCCAGAAAAAACATACAGCCTTCTATTCTCATAAATTCAAGTCTTAAATAACAGTTTGCGGCATCTGAACAATAGATATCATCAAAATAGTAATACAAATTATCGTTCTCATACCTTTTTTGCATATTGCAATCTGTCTTAACTTTGCCCAGATAGAATAAATGCTCACGAAACAATTGCCGTTGCCCCATAAGCACATCGGTATCCATCTGCTTTATCAAATTTTTAATCAGCCGTTTATATTGGGAAAATCCTTCTTCACCAATAACGGATTTTGCAGTTTTCCCGTCTCCGTCCGAGCGCAGCCTCCATTGTAATTGCCCCATTACGGCATATTGAACATATTTGGGAACTCTGCCATACGTATTTTCGGCTTCCGCAAACAGCCGTCCCAGCATCTCCGTAAGATACGGAATATAATATTTTTCCGTATTTTTGCTTCTCTGTATGGCAGATTGTTCTCCGGTGCTCCTGCGCCGGTACCAGTAGGTACATTCGCTGATCAAACCTATTTTAGCCTGATCACGGTATAATACATCATGGACGAATTTAATGTCTTCTCCGTTAATCAGATTCTTGTCAAAGAAAATCCGGTTTTTAATAAAATCCGTTTTAAAGAAAGAAGCGGCTGTAAAATACTGTGGTTTGTCCCACTCCTGCATTAAATCAAGAATGCGAGTGCCGTTCTCAAACCGATACGTTGTCCAATGGTCTCCTGTCTGCGCATCAAAAAAACAAAGCGGATATGTCACCATTGAAATTTCCTGTTCATGCTCCTCGAAAAACAAGAAACATTTTTCCAGCACATTTTCGGAAAGTTTATCATCGGAATCCGGAAAAGTAATATATTTGCCTTGTGCAATGGCAATTCCGGCATTTCTGGCAGACGAAACGCCGCCGTTTTCTTTGTGCAGTACTTTTATCCACGGATATTTTTGAGCATAGGCATCGCAAATATCCTCCGAGCCGTCACATGATCCGTCGTCCACAAGAATCATTTCATATATATTTTCAAACACATGGTTTTGAAATTGTGCGTCCGGATTTGTCCTCAAATGCTTTGCCAAAATATCCTGTTTCTGCGATAACACACTTTCAAGCATTTCAGGTAAGAATTCCGCGGTATTGTATACTGCTATGACGACGGAAATCATATATGGATAAAGAGTCTGATAATCCGGCAGTTCCCCGTATTTATACTTATATCCCCGGAGCTTCCGTAGAAGAGCCGTCAGGACATGTGCCAGCTTATAGGTCTTGGAGTTTCTGATTTCCGTGAGTTCATTTAAATATCTGTTGCGCTCCATAAGCGCCTGATCTTTTAAAATAATTGCCTGTGAAAGCTGATTACGTAATGCTTCTGTCTCTTTATTATCGTTCTTCAATCCGAATTGTTCTTTTTCTACTTTATCCATTATCGTGAACACCCATCTAAAATTATATTTTCCCAATGAAAGCCTTAGAGCATGTTTCCAAATGACCGTACCGAATAGTTTACCTGTCTTCCCCTTAGACACAGCAAAAACAATCATTACACCATCTTGTCGTATAAACAAGAGACTGCACGGTTTCTGCAGGCAGGCTTTAGGGCTTTCACAGTAAACCTTCATGCAACCGGCTGCTCCACCATATATGAAAATCTGAAAGTTTCCTGTGAAGATGCACACAAAATGGGCAAATGCGGCCCATTTTGTGTGTAGGGCAGTCTCAGGATTTTGTGCAAGGGAGCACGAAACGCCTCGCAGTTACCGCAGGCAGGATTCAGGACTTTCACAGTAAAAACTTTCTGGTAGCATCCATGATTCGCTTACAATTATTCCGGTCATGATATGCAAATGTCTTATCTACTCTTTCTTTGTACATATTCTCCATCTCACATCCATTCCGGAGGTATAAAATGATTTGATCCACTACCTCTTCAACCGTTTCAAGGACAGGCCCGAAACCGTCTTCCCTATACCCAAAAGCTCCTTTTCCATAGTGCTCGGAAAAGAATTCTTTCTCGTCAAATTGAAAATATATAACCGGTTTTTTCAAATAGGCGAAGTCGAATGCCGTGCTGGAATAGTCGGTAACAAACAAACTGCTTTTACAAAAGGCATCCCTATAAGAAAAATCATCCATATCAACCAAACGGACATGTTTGGAATTAATTAATTCAAATAAGCCTTCATAACAGGAGAAACCCGAATGCAAGACAAATTCAACCTGATATCCATACTCATTTAATGATTCGGCTAAGCGAGTGTCAGTCAACAAGTCTATGTAATTAATATAGTAATTAGATTGTTCAAAATAAGGTTTTGGCTCATTATGCCCATTGGGTAGAATTTTCCCTACTAAATATTGTCTCCATGTTGGCGCAATTGTTATGATTTTTTTCTTTTTATCAAAAAGTTTATCAAAACGGGCAAGTCCTGTAAGTATCACTTCTCCATTTTGATACAAGTAGCTCGGTTTTGATAATTCATTATTTTCTTTATATGATGATGTAACTACTATGTCATCATGCGTATTAAGCTTATTTGCTGCCTTTGCAACATCATTTTCTATTACCCCATGCTGCAGCCAAACAAATTTATAGTCTAACAAATCCGCATAATATTTATATTCATCCACAGAAAAGGGGTAAAAAAACAGAACGGCATTATGGCTGGAATAAATCACTTTTGCATTTAAAAATAAATACAAGTGTTCTATACTTCTGAAATCAACCACATGCTCTTTATATTTTATAGCCGTATAGTCTTTACTGTTTTTGTTTATGACAAAAAATGTAACTTCCTTTATCTCCTGCAGCTCATTTTCCATAATATATTCAAATAGAGCTTCTCCATTATCGCCTGCTTTTTCCGGCCGGTCGAAAATCAGAATGTATTTCTTTTGATCCTTGGCTAACTGCCTTAAAGGTAACTCCTTTCCTATATTTTTTTCCAAAGTCTTAGTTACAGAAGAAGTATAATTACTGTTATCTGTAATTAATACATGACTCCCCCATAGAGATATGCAATAGCCGTTTCTAAGAATCCCTACGCCCTTTACATTAGCCGCACATCTAGCTTTTCCGTTAATCTGAACTCTCCTTATCGGTATAAAGCAATTCTCAACCGCATCATAATATGCAAAACTATATTCTGAATTTTCAAGCGGCACTCTAAAATATCTGACGTGCGTAATATCTGCACAAAATTCTCCGATCATTAAATTATATGGCCCATCAATATCCAAAGCGTCATTGGGATAAATTACTTCATTTTTCCTATTGGAAGAAAGTAATACTAACTTAATTTCACTCTCCATAAAATTAAAATACAAACAATCTATCCTTAGATAACCATCCTCAACATAAAAATTTTGTACTTTAATTACTCGATCAGAAAGGTCAGAATACCCCCTTCTAACCCATTCACCAAAACTCCGATCAGATAGATTGAGAAATAAAACCTTTTTTTCAATTATATCAAGCCATTTTGAGTTGGCAATAAACTCATCGTCCAGTCTTTTTATCCACTTTTTATATGATTGAATAATTGTCTGATATTCACTTTCTTTTAAAGATTCCTTTTTTAAGGTTTTTAAACGCCCCCGAATCTCATATGCTATAAGCTCTTTTTCATAAGGAACCAAAACCTTTTTGTTTTCAAATAAATCATCGAACAAATAAATAGGTGCGATTAATGACTCGTAGTTATCTCCTGAAGAAACTAAATCAGTATTTGATCCTCCATTATTTCTGCGCCTATAGTTGTACTTGACTCCATTTTCACATACATATCCGAATCTCAACGTATGCCTGATAATTTGTACATTAATCCTCGCATCTTCTGCCGTTGTCATCCTGACGTCAAAACGAATCTTTTCACATATTTCCCTTTTATAAAATGAAGACGCCGCACTTAAAACAAAATTGAAAGGCTCCTTAGCCAAATTGACAATCTTGTTTTTCCCCCCTAATAGCACATATTTTCCATGAAGCCCCGTCTGTCCTTCGAAATAGACAAGTGGTATACTAACCATATCTATATAATTCTTATTCTGTTCAAAAAACTTATAAACCTCCGATAAAACATTTAACGCTAATGTATCATCAGGATCACAAAAATTGACATATTCCGCACTGGCATAATCTAACCCTAAATTTCTCGCGGATGACTGCCCTCCATTTTCTTTTTCCAGATATATTATATTATCAGGATACTCTTCCGCATAACGTCGGCAAATCATACCGCTTTGATCCGTTGAACCGTCATTAACAAGAATGAGCTCAACATTCTTGTAAAATCCGATATCTTGATTAATTATGCTGTCAACTGCTTCGTCAATATATGGCTCCACATTATATACTGCCATAATGATGCTGAACAACTTTTTCTTTTTTCCTATACGTATGAGAACCTGACCGTTTTCATCCCTCTCTATTCCAAGACATATTTCTTTATCCGCCTCCGGCTTAATTGTTGATTCACAATCTACCCCTTCTACGGATTCTTCCATATAAGCAATGAACCTTTGGCTGCTATAACAGCATTCTAAAATGTATTCGTCCCCGCAATATTCATTTAAATGTGATAAATCAATTTCCACTTTGTATATCCGATGCAATCCATTAAATCCGCAGTCGGCATAATCTATACTCACCTGCTGCCATTCTTCCCCGTCGGCAACAGAGAGCAGCCGGAATTTTGCTTCACCTGCAATGGCTGCTGTTTCTACATAACAGTTCAGCATACCATTATCCCAAAAGTATCCGGTAATATTTGCTTTGGAAAGTAAATGCTGCAAATCATCAATCTTTTCAAATCTGCCGGAAAGGATTCCTCCTTCCGTCCAGTAAACCGCAAATATATTTTTACAATCTTCTCCAACGGGAATTTTACAAATTAACCGTTCGGAAAATGTCAGTTCTTCATCCTTTGCCGCTAAATTCCGAAAATAGCCGCAAAAAGACTTATCTTTCTGGCAAAATGCCATCGCTATTCTAACGGATCCTGCATTCAGCTGCTGTATCCGGATTAATAAGCTATGGTCTATTTTTAAACATATTGTACCGTTATGGATCTCCACTGCTTTAACCGTAATTGAAGTTTTATTGAAATAATCCCAAAAAACCACTACTGCTTCTTTCGGAAAAGTCTCTCTTCCAAGATCAGGATTCATGTGAATTTCCAATTGATTCTTATTCTCCCACACAGTCACATCAATAACCTCTGTAGGACGAGGGCACTGAAAAAGTCTGATTCTTTGTTAAAAGAATTAGGCTTTTTCTATGAGAAATGGTATAATGAAAACGAACGGAGGGGGATTGAACATGCTGAAAGATAATTCACAGATATGCCTGTCACTATCACCATATCAG
>CAJUTJ010000173.1 GCA_910589655.1 uncultured Acetatifactor sp.
ATGTTTCGCTGGTCTAAATTTCCACCTGACTGCGTTGGCTTCACTCGACGATGCCACCGCATCGACTCGTTCAGCCGCCTTGCAGACTGAAAATTTATCCTGCGCCAAACATACGGGCAATTAGGGCGGATTACACTAGTGTAGTCATTTTCATTTTTCGGCGGCAGCATTTACGGTCCGATTTTTCTTTCGTCCCTTTAGGACACTTGTCCCGTTCCGGAAAACCGGCTTCTTCTAATCTCCGGAATCTGAGCCATAATCACCGCAGCAAACACCAGCCCGCAGCCCCACAATTCCCGGACGGACAGCCTCTCCTGCAGCACGATCCATCCTCCCAATACCGCAAATACGGATTCTAAACTCATGATAACGGCCGCCACTGCCGGTTCCGCATATTTCTGTCCCTCCATCTGTAAGGTATAAGCAATTCCGCTGGACAAAATACCGGCATATAATATAGGAAAAGCCGCTTTTACGATCATGCTTAAGTCAGGTTGTTCAAACAAAAACATAGCCGCGGCGGATAGAATTCCGCAGGTAAAAAACTGCATACAAGACAATTTGATGCTTTCGAAGCGGGAAAAATGATCCACCACCATTATATGCATCGAAAAAAAGACGGCACAGACCAACCCCAGCACATCACCGAAGTAAATACTGTCTATTCCCCCTGACATACAGAGCAGATACATCCCCCCAAGGCATACCGCTACAGCGGCATATACGATGCCGTGCAGCTTCTTTCCCTGAAAGCGTGCACAGATTGCCACCATAACCACATAGGTAGCCGTGAGAAAGCCGGAACGTCCCGATGCGGCCACCCCGTCAGGATATGCCGAGATACCGCTCTGCTGAAAGCTCATGGCAGCAAACAAAACTAAGCCGCACATGGCTCCTGCCCCCGCGACGCTTTTCCCCATCGGCAGATTCCCGTGATCCCCTGTGGTTTTTACCGGATCTTTTCCTCTTCTCTTCTTCCTGATTAAAATTATAATTCCCAAAAATGCGGCCCCTACAAAGGATCTTGCCGCGTTAAATGTAAATGTCTGAATATTATCCGTAGCCGACGACTGGGCGGCAAAAGTAGTCCCCCAGAAAAACGCCGCCAGCAGCAGCATTACACTGCCCTTTATCCGTTTCATTTCCCGTATCGTTCTCCTGACTGTATGTGATTGCTTTTCAATCATCAAATGCTCCGCTAAAGCAAAACACTTTCGATTTCATAGATATTATAGCAACAGTCCTTCAAAATTGTAAATATGGTAAATGGCAGTCTTTAAAAAAATATCCGAAATTTTTTTGCGGTTCACTCCGTTTAAAACGCACTCCCTCCGTCAATCTGTCAGGCCCATAAGCCGACCGATGAACCGTACCGAAAAAAAGCTCTGTTTTCACAGAACTTTTTTATCCTATCCGTTATTTTTTTTCGGTGTTGTTTCCTTGATTATTATTCATTTCTTTGTTCTTCATTTCGCTTTCATATCTGTTTTTATAATCTTCAATAATGGCTCTCAGCTTTCCCAGCTCCTGCTCCTTAAGCTTCTCCATCTCTTCCTCTGAATATTTATAATAGTATGACGGCGGAAACAAACCGAAACAGCTGCCTCCTCTTTCGTACCATATTGCATCCATACGCTTCAGCTTGCTCCGCATCCTCAGCTTTTCGATAATTCTCTTGCATTTCTCTATCACTTTTTTCATCATACTTCTCCTGCCTTTCCCGTTCAGCCTTTTCCGCAAGTCAGACTAAAACGCATATGATGTATATCAATTATCATATATTACTCTACAACCAATTATATAACACTATTTAACTATTGTCATCTTTAAATTTATTAAATATCCATAATTTTACCTAATTTAGTCACTTTTTTCTCCATTTAGCCACTTTTTTCTCCGTAACCGGCGACACATGCACTGAAACCGCAAAAAGCGCGTGAAAACGCCTCGCGGCGACAGTGAGTGAACAGTGACTTTTCCGCGACCGTTCACAGGTAACAGTTTAGACAGCCCCTCCCGCGAAGTCAAAATCGCGTCTCTATGCGATTTTGCGAGACATGCGGGCACCAAAACGCATTCTTTTCGCGTTTTGTGTGCATCTTGTAACGGTTCAGTGACCTGTCTGAACTGTGTTACTGTTCACTCCGTTCACAGCAACATTTTTCCGAAAAGGATTGAGAAATAGCAGTAAAAGAATTATAATATTATTATACTTCCTCTCCGGAATTGTATACGTACTAAAGAATAATGTATAATAATACAAAATAGTACAGAGATGTATCCAGAGACGTTAACGGTTTCATATATGTTCGGGGAATTACAAGATATCATATTATGAAGAAAAACAGGAGAACTATTACTGTAGATGGAAATAAATATGTTTGGTGGTATAGAATAGATGCAGGTCTGTGCGTTGTAACGGTTTCGCCTTTTGAGGACAAGACATCCAAGATTCGTATTGAGTTTAAGGATACAAAATGTGATTGCGACTACGGATACTGTTTTACATTTCCTCTATATGTTGAATTGGAGAAGGATAGGGAACAGAGCCATTTAAAATTGATTGAGCCGGGAATGGCAACTCTTTTGGTAACGTGTTTGTTCCAAAGGGAATTGTTTCAAACACGAAAAGAGATTACATTACATGGATATGAGCTGCTTGCGGATATGGGATATGACATCATTCGGATTGAAAAGGGAGTTGATTATTAAAGCGGAACATTCCCATGATAACAAGAATATAATTGCAATTTGGGCGGTTTAGTATAAATATTCATTTGGTTTTCGTAGATACAATCGGAACACAACTCCGAAAAGGGAGTTATTATATTAATCAGCGTATGAAAGGAGGAATCAGTATGTATCATGTTATCGCAATTGAACGCCTATATGCAAGCGGAGGCAACGAAATAGGCAAAAGGCTGGCGGAGGCATTGGGCTATAAGTTATATGACCGGAATCTCCTCACGGAATCTGCAAAGAGCCTCAACATTCCTGCCATCCATATCGAAAGTCTGGAAGAAACCTCTTCCGGAAGCTTTATCTTCAATCTTGCAAAGTCGTCTCCCTTAGGAGCCCCCGGCGAGAAAGACCTTCCCATGGCAGACAAACTCTTTGAGGCGGAGAAGAATCTCATTGAGAAGGCTGCCGGAGAAGGCGGATGTGTCATCGTGGGCCGCGCCGCCAGTTATATCTTGAAAAACAGGGAAGACTGCCTGAAGGTATTTATCCATGCGGATGTGGAATCCCGCAGGAAAAGAGCGCTCGAAAAGGAAGGTTTAAAACCGTCCGAAGTAGAAAGCACCATGAAAAAGTATGACAAACGGAGAAAAGATTTCTACAACTCGGTTACTAAATGGGAATGGGGCAACCCTAATTACTTTGATCTGTGCTTAAACAGCGGAAGTCTTGGCATAGAGTTCTGTACGAAAGTACTGATAGAGGCAGTGGAAGCTTCCAAGTAGCTAATGACATCACAGAAATTACCGACTGCAAAGATAAACGGAAAGAAAGGCCGGTTTTACACCAATGTTTCAAAAAATATATTTTAAAAAAATTTTCATCCCCTTCCTGTCTATACTCTTGCTTTGCTCCATGGCAGGATGTGCGGCGACACCCTTCGCTGCCGGAAAAGAGGATACCTTTCCGGGAAGCTACACGGTTCCGGAGGGCTGGGTTAAGGCGGAGAGCCATTCCACGGAGGACAAATTTTTCTATGTGGAGGAGGGACATGAGAACGACGGTTTTCCCGACAATATATCCATTGAAGTAGGGACAAATCGATACACCGAAGAGGAACACGAAAAATTCCGGGACGCAATCTTATACCAACTGACTGCACAGTTACAGAATGTTGATGCGGAATTGACCGGAGGCGGCACTTACACAGAGCAAGGCTATGTGGTTTATATCTTTACGGTTCTGGAAAAAGGGATGGTTACGAAACAATATTATATCGTAGGCGACCAGCAGTATTGCCTGATTCATCTGACCAACTTCACCGGATCCGACGAGGCATACGAAGCGGCGCAGGATATAGTGGATAGTTTTGTCTGGAATTGACAATGGGAGAAACGGTAAATGATAAGGGCGCTTTTCTATCTGTAAAGCGCCCCTCTTGCCGCATCCGCTGCGGAAACATATATGAACTTCATTTTATCTCAGGGACGGGAATATACCGGCAGCTGCAGCAATTCGGCAATGGCTGATGTCAACTTTTCCGCACCTGACTCACTTAAATGATCCATATCATTGAAATCACCATCGGAAAAAGACGGATCCTCAAATAAATCCAACAGACCGACAATACCGTCCGCTTCATTTAACACTTCAAAGAAATCTTCCCTAAACTCTTTACATAACGCCGTCCTGTAATATTTTGTTGCCGGCACAACCACCACCAAAAGTTCAATATCCCGCGACATACAAAAGCAGGACAATTCGTGAAACAACTGCTTATTTTCATTGAAAGAAGCTTTCCATCTATTATTTTTATTGTGCAAAGCTGCTCTCCGTATTCCTGCCTGCTCTCTCTCGATTTCGTTCAACTCCGACCAGTCTTTTGATTTATCCTCCCATATTCTTGTAGCATAATCCCTTCTGGAATATTCATTACCGAAATAGGATTTTTCATACTTTCCTTTTGCGTACAGATCAACGATTCCGTCGATATCAAATATATTGCTTGAAAACAAAATATTTCTCTTTGGCGGTAATAGTTTACAATTATGCATGTCACCGTACAGCGGCTGATATACTTTTGAAATTCTCTGTAATTCGCCTGGATTTTGAGTCTTTGACAAATCACTATAAAAAAAGTAATAGCTACAGCACAACACAATATTCCTAATGTTTTTATTAAGAGTACATGCTTTGTATATCCCTTTTATAGAATAAAACATATCCTGAGATATCAATGACAGATTTACGGCAGAGGGCAATTGTTTACAGTCTATTCCAAATATCCCGTAAGATGACCCGGTGATGATTGTATCAATGTTTTCATTTTGTGATGCCGATAAAGCGTTTTTTAAATAGTAATAGTCATAATTATACGCCACTTCTTCCAATATGTTTTTTGTGACAGCCTCAAAAACATCTTCGTATACAATTACGGCATTAACAAAAAACGAACTCGGAATAGCATTGTCTGTTTTTGAAACAATAATGCAATCCTCCGGTCCAACCGCTTCCATATCAACAAACGGTTCTATTATAGCATCATTGTTTACAAACGCCCTTACTTTCTTAACGGTTACCCTATCGGCAACCTCTTTTACCCATATTATCATAAACTTCCTTTCCACAGCTTCTACTATAGTATATCAACATCTCTAAAAAATCAATAGAGTATATACTACAATAAACATTCCTTGTTTCATAGCAGGCAACAGTTCAGCCATGCCCATTCATAAGTTGCCGGATTGTACAATTTGTCCATTTATTTTAGATATTTCAGACAACTTATTTCATGTCGGACGTCTGCATGGCTGAACCGTTACCCTATTAAAACAACCTGTGGAAAGCAATTGCCTTTCAGTGCATATTAACCTGTGGAAGTACCCGTACCCTCCTCTTTACAGCTCCAATGTCGTAGGCGACACTTTATCGTAAATAATCATGCCGTCAAAGGTGTCTATCGGTATAATTTCCGTGGTATAGAATGCCTTTATAATAGTAGGTCCTCCGACGTTTAATGATGTAATGCTCTGTTTCTTTGATAGAATCTCATTCCAATCATTATCTTCTTCGGCCGTAGAGAAATCAACATAATAATAATTACCGTTGTTTCCTGCGGCTAACGCATTCAAATCATTGGAATTTTGCACCTTCTTTTCTTCAAATCCGTCATCGGTTTGTGAGTTAAAGATTGTTACTTCCGCATCTGTCCCGATAGCAAAATAGCCGTCACCCAATTCCTCATATAATAGCTTGCCCAGACAATTGTAATACAGGGTGGCATCCATCCTTCCGATGTGTCCGTTATGCCCGTTGATGAAAATAAGGCTGCCGTCCCCATGCTCCAGAAACCATTCCACTTTCTCCGCCATATGGCCATCCCTGATCTCATTGTACTCACTATCGGATTTGCGGATATCACAACAGTTATAAATACTGCGGGCGCATTCTCTGGCAAAGGCAAAGGTTTCGCTCCCGAACGCTTCCACAATAACAGCCTCCGCATTATCCACTTCCTGTATCAGCTTTTCCGCCACGGGCATTCCTTGTGCAAACGTTTCCGTACTGATATCATACATATCATCGTCATTCAAAAAAGCCAAAGCTTCCTCATATTCCGAAGCGGCACCCGGTACGGCCTGCTCCAATATGTCAAAGACATATTCTTTGCTGCTGTCCGCCCACTGCATATCCATACCGTAAAAATTCAGGTCTTTCCCCTCCGGAGCGGTTTCATTATAGGTGCGCATCCATTGAAGCAAAGTTTCCATTTCCTCCGTACAGTAAATGCGAAAGCCGATCAGGGCCGCCGCCTCTTCCGCCGTACCTTCTCCTCCATGGATATACGCATTTACCTTTAGAGCATTTCCGAAATCACCTTCTATAACAAAAGTTCTACATCCGTTATTTTGCACAAGCGCCTGAAATACATCCGCTTTCATTTCCTGATACTCTTTCACACCATGACTGGATTCGCCCAGCCCTACCACCAATACATCCTCGGGAACGGTAATCGTGCTTACATCCGTCCGGGTCAATTCCATATTGGCCGCCGTGTCCTTACCGCATCCTGTAAACAAGGATATTAAACCTAACATCATTGCCATGGTACAAACTGTTTTCTTTCTCATTTCCGTGATCCTCCCCCTAGAGCGTGTTTGAAAATCCTTTTCTTAGAATCGTGTATTTCTTTGTTCTTTTTGAACTGTAATCAGTATAGCAAAATGCAGAATTTCCAGCCATGGATTCATCTTACAATTCAACGGTATTTCTTACAGTTTTGTAAGGTTGGGAGGCAAATGGCCTTTTCATCATGAACAACAGCCTCTACGGATTCTGATTTTAGATAATAACTCAAACTTCGCACATAAGTTTTAGCTATGCACCTTGAAAATTCAATATCTGGCAGTTATTCAGTTGTCAATGTTCAGTCAATTATGCCGCCTGCAGCTTCGATTTTAAAAGGGCAGGTATTGCATCCGTGTTTTCTTTACCATTGCAATCACATCATATCCGATTTCCTTGATGGCATGAAGAGAGCTTGGAGAAGAAAACCAGCTGTCAAAAAGAACGTATTTGGCTGGAATAACAGCCTTTTTAGCAGATTTTAAAAGTTTCAGCATGGCGGTCGTTCCTTTCTTGGCAGCAAGCATGCGGCACGGTTTCATGCTATTTTTACGCCAGTTATTATTGGATTTTCAAGGTACATAGGCACTTATTCAAGTGCGAAGTTTGAGATAATAACAAAAAGGACTAAATCAGAAAATGGTTACACCATAATGCTGATAAGTCCTTTTTGCCGCTGAATAGCTAGGTTTCATGGTTACACCATGAAACCATAATTATTATATGTCCATTAAAATCAGATAATAATTTAGGTGTGCAACTTGCAGTTTCTATTCCGGTATCATTTGTCCGGTATCTGATTGGTTCCAAGGATTATTATGGTTTATACAAATTGTTTGAATCAAAATTATACAAAGGATTTGGGGAAATATGGAGGACAGATTTGGATTTAAAAGGCTCCTGAAGTGAACATATATTCTATATTGACATACTTATGTTATGTGATAAACTTGAAGTAATGATACATATTAAGGTGTAACCATTTTTATGTAGCATTTGCGGAAGGGTAAAGGGTGTAACCGTGACTTCTGCATATTTCAAGTTTTAATGGAAAGCTCAAAATAGACAACTTTTTCATTATGGTCTGTGAGTCAATATATAGAGTTCCCCTTGTTAATAACCTATAATAGCATATTTGCAAATACTTGTTTTCTGATTGATTGCGTGGTTCAATATAAAATGAACCAATAGCATTATTCTCAACCAGAAAATGTACAAAGTTTTCTAAAATTGTCTGTAAGGCTATATCATAAATGTCATTTGTTTTGTTATAATGCATATTTTTATATTTATTTGTGTCTATTGATGCAACAAAAACATTTATCTTTAAGCTCATATTGTACCCTCTGCAGATCCAATTCATACCTCTTCACTCCTGCGGCTTCCTCCTTACCTTTAACAATCAGAATGTTCTTGACGGAAATTGTTATGTGTCCAATGGCGGCTGCAGTTGTTAATGGAGCATATGATGACATCCAGCTATGTTTGCCCCTCATTGGACATCCACTTATCAAAAGACACATTTCATAGGCAAATTATCCAAAGTTACTGTTCACTTCGTTCGCAGCAACCTATGCACAGAATCGCAAAACAGCGATTTCGCGCATGTCTGTCTCGGGTTTATCACGCAGAAACAGCGTGAAAATACCTCGCGGCGACGGCGAGTGAACAATAACAAGCAACACACATAGCACTTTGACAATTCAATAGACTTTATACTCTGGTTATGATATACTTTTTCTACAGGAGGTACAAGCATATGACCGATAGTGAAAAGCTCGACAAGTTAATAGAAACGGTAGGCCAAATGCAAGAACGCTTTGACAAGATTGATGGCAGGCTTGATAAGATGGATGGCAGGCTTGATAAGATGGATGGCAGGCTTGATAAGATGGATAGCCGTTTAGGTGTTATGGAAGTCAAGCAAAATAGAATGCAGGAGCAATTAACTGAATTACAGCTTGCACAAAAGCTTTTTGAACTCAATACCAATAAAAAACTTGCAAGATTACAAGATGGTATGGACACGATAGAAGAAATCCTTAAAATAAATGAGCTCATACCAAGATAGCCCCACATAACCACATAACCACATAACCACATAACCACATAACCACATAACCACATAACCACATAACCACATAACCACATAACCACATAACCGATTATATCACGAATCAGAGTGTAAAGTTTATTGAATTGCCAAAAGCTTTACACTTTTTTATTTAGGAGATTATGGGACTGCAAATAAAGTTGTTGATTTCTTTCGTACAAAATGTATACTCATTGTACGGAAGAAAAGTGAGGTGATTAATCGAATCCGAAAACAGGAAGACTGCACTCCGATAATCCAAAGTATGTCCGTATTAAAGCAAGAATGACTGCAAAAGACTTTGAACAACCGGAATACTGCTGTAAGATTACCGAAAAACTGCGGTATGGGATTGTAAGGTGAAGTATAGATGCTGTCTATGCAAAACAATCTCGAAAACAATTAAGGCAGGAAGCGGCGACAGTGAGTGAACAGCAACACTGTCCGGACATAACATTAACAGAAGAAAGGAAGCAATATAGTGAGCGTTATGGAAGAATTATATCTTGGGAACATCCGTCCTGAATCAGATATAGCCCAACGCAGCCCGTCTTTTGCCAAAGCTATAGAACGTGAGGAACAGCGGTCAAGGGAATTTGTGGACACTCTTAACGGCAACAGCAAGGAATTATTTGAAAAGTTCTGCAATTCACGAGCCAAACTTGATGAAATAGCGCAGTATGAAATATTTAGCTATGCCTTGAAATTTGGCATAAGGCTTATGACAGAAATATTCTTTGGAAGTGACGTCTTCTCCGGTGATGGAGAAATTGACAAAAACAGCCGAATATAAACTACTATAAAGGAACAGGCCATATGCAAAAACAGGCTGTTCCTTTTTGATGTCATATACTATTTCCACTTGCTTTCCACACTTCCAAACATGCCGCCATCGGCGGCACAAACAATTTATGAACTGGTGCAAGGCCGGAAGAATCCGCTCACGGATTCTTACAACTGCTTTAGCTGTTTGGGAAGAAGCTCTGCACCGCAGAGCGTGAAATCACTTAGCGAGGTCTTTTCAAGCTTAGTGATTTCCTTCACACTTCCAGACATGCCGACACAGCCGGCACAAACAATCAATGAATGCCGCAAGGCCGGAAGAATCGCGCAAGCGATTCTTCGAGGAATGATTTAGTTTCTCTTAGGTTGTGTACAAAGAGGGGTGTTTACACACCCTCTTTACAACCTTAGAGAAACTTCATTCCTTTCATACTTAATACCAAGGACAAAAGGTCAAAATAACAACTCTATGTTCAGAACAGCACCCGGCAGATTAACATACTTATCGGTTGATGAAGCAGATAAATCCAGATCGTTCTGCTCCCTATGGCAGACAGAAAGGGGATTTTTCTGCACGCTATGCGCTGCCATTTTTCATGCCTCATAAATATTTCACGGAAAAAGTATCCGCAGAGATATAAGAATATCCAAGGAACTACGGGAAAATAGTCGCTGGATCGAAATTCCGGAAACGGAAACCCAAATGGTGTCAATATTTTTACGGAATAAAAAATATCCGGAACCGGTATCTGCAGAAAAGCTCCCACCCCCACAAAGCCATGCTGTATCTGCTTGCAAAAAATAAACAAAAAAGCGCTGCTTCCCAAACCGAAAACCGGCGGAATACGTTTAAACGGCTTTTGAAGCGGAAACATCAACAAGACGGCAAAACCCATAAAATTCAATATGCCGAACCATATGGTTTCCGAGGGGATTACAATCAGCGTAATCAGCGATATCATAAAACCGTAAAAATGAAAGCGCAGTCCCCGTCGCAGGTTTCCCTCCTTTCCCCATGTCCAGACGAATCCTGAGATAAATATAAAAGTCTGGCAAATCATCTGCTGCCAAAGACGAATCACCGGCAGCCCGTACCACAACGGATTCTTTCCGTAAATCATAAAGACATCATACCAAAAGTGAAATATCGCCATATTGATTATGGCAAGCCCTCTCACACCGTCAATGAAATAATACCGTACCCCTTTTTCCCGCATTGGAATCCTCCTTGTAAAACGTTCTCTCGCAGATCAATCAGCTGCAAAGATTGTAACAAAAAGTATCTCCTATGACGGTATCTGGGAAAAATTGATGCTCTTCCGGGAAAAAATAAGAAAACCACCCCTTAGGAGTAGGCAAAGACGCACTTTCCGTTTCCGCTGCAAAACTGTATTTTGCGGAACATCCGGTCAGTGCTTGAGATCTGAAGAAGAGCCGATTACCGAAAACACAATTAAATCTCAGCGGGAATCCGCCTTCTCCAGATATAAAAGAACACTGGCGTGAAAAGCACCCTCACAATTCGTTGTCGTCAGGCTTCCGTGATACTTTTCTGTAATCCGGCGGATATTTTTCAGACCAAACCCATGCATTTCAGAATCTCTTGATGCAGAGCCGGGAAGAGAAAATTTGTTCTGAGTACTGATACAGAGAACTCCACGGTCATATTTCATCAAAAAGTACAATGACGGTTCCGCCACCTCTGCCAGAGCATTCATGGCATTTTCAAAGAGATTACTTAGAATCACATTGATATCGAAGGCGGGAATCTCCAAATGCTCCGGGATCTGAATCTTCCAGTCAATTTCTATCCCCGATTCCTTTGCTCTGGAAATCAAGTAATTCAAGATACCGTCAATTTTTTCATTTCCGGAATCAACAAATTGCTCGTTGTTTTCCATAAAAGCTCCCATGGACGTAAGATATTCCAATGCGGCTTCCTTCTCCTCGCCCATTATCATATCATTAAGCATTTTTATATGATGTTTCATATCATGCTTCAGGGAACGGACATTTTGCTGCGACTGCCTGATTATGGCAAATTGGTTCTCATACATACGAAACTCCTGCTCCAGCCGCCCGCGCTCCCTCTCCTGTCGCGAGCTCTCCGCTTTTTCCCAAGCAAGAACCAAAATCCCCAGTAATATGCTGTCGGCTGCAGTGGCCGCCAAATACCGGAAGGCATCCACAGGAAAAGAAAAAAGGGCATTCACAATGCCCCACTTTCCAACCCAGTACAGAAAAGGTAATGACACAGCCATCAGCAAACGCCGCATCATTCCGCCCTGATAGCAAAATGACAAAACGAATAAAACCGGAATTTCCACTAAAAAAAGGAAAAAATCCAGCAGCATAACCTCCTGTCCCGCCGGAATCATGCATCTATTTATGCCCTCAAACATCCATAACGCGGTAAACAGAACTGCCGCAAGCCTTTTGGACACTCTATACTTACCGATACAGGCCCGCAAAGCCCGCATATAAAGGCAGATATGTGCCGCCTCCAATAGTATAATCAGGAGTTCCGCGATGGCCACAGGCTCACCCCTTTCGATATTTTTCGGTCAGGCTTTCTTTCATAGCCTTCCGATATTTCTGGCTGATAGGAAGAAGTGTGCCGTCCGTCATCTCCACGGAATCATAGTGATAGACAGAAATAAAGGATCCGTTCACAATATAAGACTTATGAATGACCCAGAATCCTTTTCCCTCCACCTGTCTCCACACTTCCCGCATAGCCCCGTAAAACTCCTTCTGACCGGAATCGGTGTGTATCTGAATCTTCTTACCACAACATGCAAAATACCGAATTTCTTCCAAGCAGAATCTGTACAAGGATTTTCCGGCATGGAAATAGAATTCTATTTTATCGGCTTTCTTCAATCTGATAAACTTTTCCAAGGCAGCGGCCACTTTCTCCTCCGTGACGGGCTTTATAAGGAAATCCAGCGGCCGCACCTGAAATAAACTCATGGCATAGGTCTCTTTGGAAGAAATGTATACAATGCTGATTTTCTCATTTCCCAGCTGCTCCCGTATCTGTCTGCCCACTTGAACACCGTCCAGCCGTACAAGCTGTATATCCAGAAAGACAAGGTCGAAGGAGCAGTCTTCCTGAACAGAACGGTAAAACGTTTCTCCCGAATAGAATACCTCCGTCTCTATCTGCAAAGCATTATGTCTTGCAAAGTCCAGTATCCTGTTTTCGATCTCGGAACAAGTGCCCGTTTCATCATCACATATGGCAATCCTGAGCATGGAACCTCCTCATCCCGCCTTCCTATACTATGCAGTCAAATTCAGCCAAGCAGTGCGATAAGCTTCCTGTCTGCCGAATGGCGGATGCAGCCATGACAAATCCCCGTGAGAGTCCCTCATACCCTTACATCCCGAAATCAATCCTGCAAATGTCTTTTTCTTCTATCCGTTCTTCCGCAACGGCAACCGTGTATTCAATGGCTGTAGGTTCACATGCCCTGATAAAGACAAACGCATCCTTCTGCGGCTCGATGGCAATTTCTTTATAAGGAATATTATCGATTACCGGCGGTTCTTCCCTGACATCGGCCGTGGGATTGGTTGTATAATAAATACGAACCGTCCGAATGGCCGCGCCTTGGAACCGTATCCATGAACCGTATTCCGTTTCCACCGGAGACAGCCTGCAATCAAAATGGCGCCGTCTCTCTCTGCCCAGATAGAATTTGAAGCGGGTTTGTTCTTCCGCATCCGTCTCAAAGTTCTTCTCTACTTTAATAGAGCTTCCTTCTCTGCTCTTAATCAATCCGTATGCCACACTTGTCTTAGCATTGGGTACATATTCGTCTCTGTTTTCTCCGTTTAACGCCTCCATCAATTTAATGCAAGGCACCTCTAACCGGCTGGAATATTCCTGAATTGTTTTTTCAAACAATTCCCTGACAAATACGGACTTGCTGGAATTTCCTGCCAAGAAAATATGCATCTGTCCGTCGGAACCCGCCAGCCTGTCTTTCCGCTGGAAGGCTTTTGACATACATTTAAAGAAGGCATCAATACCTTTTTGAATTCTGGCCTTTATCAGGGAAATCAGTTCCTCCGTATCCACCGCAAATCTACAGTCGGAGAGTTTATTCCCGTCCATATCATACATGGAAGGCTCGATATATTCCTCATATCCAAAACCGCCTTCTTCGTGATTGCTCCGTTCCGTCTCATGCCGATACTTCTTTTCCCAGTTTTCCTCCTGATGCCATAACGGTCTGAGCTCTTCCTTCAATATGGACATATTCCTCTGTGCAATCTGAGAATTTGATATCAAAATTTCGCTTCCTAAAAATGCCTGCTCCCCATACGGAAGAGAACATGTGATTCTGTTTCTTCTGGCCAATTCCTTGTTTTTCTTAAACACGGCATATGCCAGCAGCTCCAGAATCTTTTCGCCTCCCAGCGTCACATCGGAATCCGCGCCGAAGCATTCCAACACGTAGTCGTATCCCTCGACTTCGTATTCTTCTTCGCTGGCGCCCCTCCAGATACCGAATCCGAAATCCGCCGTGCCGCCGCCGAAGTCAAAGATACCATACCGGTACTGGTCATTTTCGTCCTTCGGTTCTAAGTCACTCATCTCCAAAGCTGTTACCGCGTATGCCGCCGGCTCACTGATTCCCAGCTGCACACTGAAATCCTTCATGCATTCTTCGTCCTCCAGAACACATTGGGGAAGAGATTTCCGGATACCTTTTTCAAAGCTTGCCACAATCAGCTGCCTTGTCTCTTTCGAATATCCCACCGGAAACGACATCAGGTATTTCATATAAATGCCGTTCCGCATATTGTTGATATACATACCGATATAATAGGCATAAAGCTCAATGGGATTAATGATTTTCCCGCTTTCGGATCCTTCCGCCCCAAACCGGTATTCATGCTTCTGCTTATCCCAGACTACCACATTATCTTTTTCAAAATTTGCCCATTGCTTTAATTCCGCATAATATGCATAAAATTCATTGGGAGGACATGTGCGGTAATTGTTATTCGCATCATAAGAAACGAAAAAGTCCTCACAGCAGGTTTCGGGTCTTCCTTCCTGCTCATAATATTTCTTTATAAATTTATCCAGATTAGTACACTCTATGATGGTTGGATTCTCATAATCATTTTCCCGGAGTTCCGCGGAGAGTACTTCCGCACCGATGCGGATCGGAATAATTGCGTTGGTATCATCCTGCCGCACCACCACCGTACTCTTGGTTCCGAAGTCGATGCCTACGACACCTGTTTTGATGTCTTTTCTCGGATCTCTGGGAATCATCTTCCCTTTTTCCGGAACTTCCGCAATGTCCTCGCATTCAAACAGCTCCCAATGGCCCCGCTTAATGTCATACAGCATATTTTCCTCATAAGATTCCAAGCGGCACCTGCGTTTATCGCAGTCCAGCAATTCTCTTACATCGGCAGCCGCCTTTTTCTTCTGCTTTCCCGCCTCCGCCGCGTGGGACAAAGTGTTTTCGGAAAGAGCCGCTCTCGGAGCGTCTTCCTGATATGTTGTTTCGCCGGACGGTATTTCCCGTCCGCATACCGCGCCGGAAGAGTTCTCCTGTGACAAAGCTTCACCGGGAGAAGTTTCTTGCATTTGTGATGTATTTAATCCGTTATCCTGTGATGATACTGCTTCGGAAAAGCTTTCCTGTTTTTGTGCTTCGCCGGTTCCCTCTCCCGATACGATTACCTGCTCAGAAGCCGCATTGGACAGCTCTTCCTGTGTCGGCTTTTCCATAGACGCATTCCCTTGCCCAGAGGCTGCATTGGACAGCTCTTCCTGTGACGGCTTTTCTTCGAATGCATTTCCTTGCGCAGGGGTTCTATTAAGCATCTCTGTCTGTGATGGCTTTTCCACAGGTGCGCTTTCCCGCTCAGAAGACACATTGGACAGCTCTCCCTGTGACGGCTTTTCTTC